>DASSBQ010000024.1:0-9705 GCA_035698625.1 Nitrospiraceae bacterium | reverse complement strand
GGACCAGCACCGTGCAATCCAACTCGAGTAGTTCTGCGTTCGTGATCCGGTCCCCAATCTCAATGGCCTCGAACCCGCCCTTATCATGATACCGGCGAAGCAGTGCCGTCACGTCGAAGCCCTTTGAATTGTAAACCCCTCCATTGACATCGCTGACGGCCACGACCCGCGCTCCCGCCTGTGCCATAATCCGCGCCGTGTGAGACCCGACATTGCCGAATCCTTGAATGGCGACCGTCGCATGAGTGATCGGGATATTGAGATGTCGGAGCGCCTCCAGCGCGACATAGACGACTCCTCGACCGGTGGCGTCTTCGCGGCCCAGGCTGCCGCCGATCGATAACGGCTTCCCGGTGACGACTCCCTGCACGGCATAGCCGACTTGCTGGCTGTACGTGTCCATGATCCAAGCCATAACCTGGGCGTCGGTCCCGACGTCCGGTGCGGGCACGTCCTTGTCCGGTCCGATGAGCGGGAAGATCTCAGCCGCATATCGGCGTGTCAGCCGCTGAAGTTCCCCTCGGGACAAAGATTTTGGCTTGACTTTAACACCGCCTTTCGCGCCGCCATAGGGCAGGCCGGCGAGCGCGCATTTCCAGGTCATCCACATCGCCAGGGCCGCGACTTCGCCAAGGTCCACGTCGGGGTGATATCGGATGCCGCCCTTGGACGGACCCCTTGCCGAATCATGCTGGACACGATAGCCGGTAAAGATCTCCACTTGTCCGTCATCCATGCGGACCGGCACGCTGACGATAAGCGATCGTTGCGGCACCCGCAGACGTTTCCGTAGATTATGGTCGAGATGCATTGCCTCGGCCGCCTCATTGAATTGCGCCACCGCCAGGCGATACGTCGGCGTATCTAATTCATGCATGGAGACCTCCACATGATCGAGTCGTCAGCGATCAAGCCATGGCGTTGCGAATCCCCCGTCTCGTCGTGCGGCACTTCAGGCTTTCCGCCGCGTCGATCGACCCAAGCTATCTGAAATACGTCGGAAAAGGCCGTGGCCAGAGCGGCCTTTACGCCGTCAGGATCCACCGGTTGTCCGCGATACCGCGTCATGGATGTCACGCGGCAGCCTGCGATCCCGCACGGTACGATGAGAGAAAACGGAGTCAAATCCATATCGACATTCAGGGCAAAGCCGTGGGTTGTCACGCCCTGCGAGAATCGCACGCCGATCGAAGCGATTTTCTCCGGAACGTCCGTCTCGACCCAGACGCCCGGCAGTCCGTCCACGCGACGCCCGGCTATGTTCCAGTCACGAAGGACTCGAATGATGACTTCTTCCAACATCCGCACATAGAGTTTAGGGCCGGGGCAGTATTCTTTGAGGCGAAGGATGGGATAGCCAATGACCTGGCCCGGACCATGGTATGTGATGGAACCTCCTCGCCGCGTCTGAACAACCGGGATGTCCGAAATCTCGCCTTTGTTACTCGGCCATGCGGAGCGATTGGTGGTGCGGCCGACGGTAAAAACCGGGTTATGTTCCAGTAACCACAACACGTCCATACGGGCGTTCCCGACTCGTTCTTCTGCCATCTGAGCTTGCAAGTTCAACGCCGTCTCATAGGGCACTCGATCATCGATGATCAAATCTGCCGGCGTGCTCATGACTTCATTCCCATGGCCGGTGTGCCGATTCGGGACGCCCGGCATACGCCCACTGCTATCCAACAGCGAGTCATGGCAGAGATTCTGGAAGAGCAGGCCTGGATATCGTCACGGACGAACCGCCGGCCTTATTCTGAATCGTCAATTGCGCGGTGGGATGGTCGCCGGAACGAAGCAGGACATGCCAGAAGTCACCCATATTAAAAACTTGGCGCGAATCGACGGCCGTAATCACATCCCCCGTTTGCAAACCCGCTTGTCCTGCCGGCCTGGCAGGATCGACTTGGAGCGCCAGGATGCCGCGCTCCGCATCCAAATCAAAGCTTGCCATGACGCTGGGGGTGACGGTGAGCGGGACGAATCCCAACTCAGGCCGAAGCACCGTGCCGCGAACAATCATGGATTGCATATGGGGATAGATCGCATCCATGGAAATGGCATAACTAATGGCTTGGGCAGAAGGGGCGATGGCGACATTGATACCCACCACGCGGCCGGACAGGTCCACGAGCGGACCGCCGCTATTGCCGGGATTGATGGCGGCATCGGTCTGGATTAGATCGTAGAGTGTCTCGCCTTCCGGCGTCAGCACCGACCGATCCAGCGCGCTGACGACCCCGACCGTCACTGTGGATCCGCCCTTCAAGGCCAATGGGTTGCCGATTGCCACCACCGTCTCGCCGATTTCCAAGGATACCGGCCGGCCTAATGTCGCCGCGACAAGTTCGGGTGCGGTGATCTTAATCAAGGCCAGGTCCAGCAGAAAATCATGGGCCACCACCCGCCCTGGTACAAGCCGACCGGTGGACAACCCCACCACCACGCTCTTCACCCCCTGCACCAGATGATTATTGGTCAGCACATACCCGTTTTCATCGATAATGATTCCGGATCCCGACCCGGATTGGGTGGAATGCTGGCTGGAAATGGGCGGAACGCCGCGAGTGAGGATCGTCACCACTGAGGGGCGGACCTTGCTCACGACAGCCGGAACCGACAGAGGTTTGGAAGGAAGTTCTTGGGCCGGCGCGATGGTTGCCACGGCTTGGAGAAGAATGTCGACAGCGATCACTGCGATGAGGAGCCGCAATAGGATGGTCGGTCGTTGAAACAGCCGAACCGAAGGACACACGGGAGCGTGGAAGCCGCGCGGCTCGACAAATCCGCTCATGCGCCATTCTCTCATAAGACCAGGGGAAGCGGAAAGCGGGGCCCATCAAGAAGGGGGCGGGCCAATGAGAAACGGACGAGGGACAGCCCTCGCCCGTCACGAAACCTAGCGGAGAAGGATCACTTCAGCGCGGCAAACATTTCCTTTACCTGCGGTGTCTTGAGTTTCTTCAAGGCCTTGGCCTCGATTTGGCGAATACGTTCCCGGGTGACGGAGAGCCGCTGTCCCACTTGTTCCAGCGTGCGCGGATGGTCTTGTCCAATCCCGAACCGCAAGCGAATCACGGTTTGCTCTCTCGGGGTCAACGTGCCGAGGATCCGATCCATTTCCCGGGTAAGCTCGCTGCGATTGACGTGCGCATCCGGCGGCACCGCCTGTTGATCAGGCAACAATTCCCCGAACTCCGTTTCGCCGTCGCCGATCGTATGTTCCAAGGCGACCGGTTCTTGAAACGCTTGGATGGTCTCGTGCAGCCGGTCCGGCCTCATGCGCATGGTGTTGGCCACTTCTTCCAGCCTCGGAGGACGGCCGAGTTGTTGCCCGAGCCTGCGGGTGACGCGGAGAATCCGATTGGATGCCTCAGTCTGGTGCACGGGGATGCGGATCGTGCGGGATTGGTCCGCGAGGGCCCTGGTGATGCCTTGCCTGATCCACCAGGTGGCATACGTGCTGAATTTGAATCCTTTCCGATACTGATACCGCTCGGCGGCCTTCATTAAGCCGATGTTGCCTTCTTGGACCAGGTCCAGCAAAGTCAGGCCGCGACCGGTATAGTGCTTGGCGACGTCGACCACGAGTCGCAGGTTGCACCGGACCAATTCATCCTTTGCCTTCTCCAGAATGACACGAGCTTTGCGGACATCGGATAGACACTGGGCCGTCTGCTTCAAATGAGGAATGCCGGCCTTCGACATGCCGGTGTGTTCCGCAATGATATCTTGGAGCGACTGTTGGGCCTGATCCAAAGCGGTGGCGGACAGTCCGCTCAGCCGCTTGGTCTCCTGCAAAATCCGCAGGGCTTCCAACGTGCGATCGGACCGCTTGAGCCGAGCCCCCGCCTTAATCGCTTGGCGAAGGGCCACCCTGACGGATCGCGTTCCGATATCAATTTGCTTGGCGAGGGCGATTTCTTCCTCGCGAGCCAAAAGCGGCCGCTCTCCAAACGACCGGAAATACAGCGATTCGAGCAAGAACGGGCCATCAGCCATGCGCGGGGCCTTGGCTTGGGGCCGTTCGTTCCGGTGATCCGTGTCTTGAGCATCATGCGTAATGACTTCAAGGAGATCGCTTGCCTTGGCATCGTCCGCATCCGGATCGATAGCCGGGCTTGTCATCTGATCCTTTTCTTCTTCGAGCACCAGGGTCTCTTTCATATTCTCACCTTTTCCCCCTTCGGGATGATTCCTCATTTACAAAGTACGGCGGGAGCCATGCTTCTTCAATACAATTAGAGGCTCGACCCGCATAAAGGATTCAATATTGGCTCCGGATGAACCAATCGGGTGCCGCTGCTTCCGGCAGGGACAACATGTCAAGTCGGATGCCGAGATGAAAATTGCCTATGGAGTCAATCAAGTAGAACGCGCGCGCGTGACATGAAGGCTGGAAGGCCTAGTCTTCGCCCGGAGCTTTTGGGGAAGGATGGACGGGGCTATTTCTCCTCTCTGGGACGCTTAAGAAATGGCGCCAGCGTATCGATGGGAATGGGAAAGATCGTGGTCGAATTCTTTTCCGCCGCGATCTCGACAAGAGTCTGGAGATATCGGAGTTGAAGCGCGGCCGGGTTCGGACTGATGACGTCCGCCGCATCAGCCAGCCGTTGGGCGGCCTGGAATTCTCCTTCGGCATGGATGATCTTTGCCCGCCGTTCCCGTTCAGCCTCCGCTTGCCGTGCGATGGCTCGCTGCATTTCCTGAGGCAAGTCCACGTTCTTGACCTCCACGGCGCTGACCTTGACGCCCCAGGGTTCCGTCTGCTGATCGATAATGCGCTGCAATTCGGCGTTGATCTCATCCCGTTTGGCCAACAAATCGTCGAGCTGCATCTGTCCGAGCACGCTCCGCAAGGTCGTTTGCGCCATCATGGACGTGGCATAGAGATAATCCTCAACCTGGATGATGGCTCGCTGGGCATCCACGACCCGGAAATAGATCACGGCGTTTACTTTGACGGTCACGTTGTCGCGGGTAATCACATCTTGCGGCGGCACATCCATGGTGACCGTGCGGAGTCTCACACGGACCATCTTGTCCACGAACGGAATAATAATGACAACACCGGGGCCGGTCCCGCCGACCAATCCTCTCGCCAGACGGCCCCATCGAAAGATGACCGCGCGCTCGTATTCAGGAAGCACTTTGAAGCCCAAAAAAATGACGATGACGACGAGCACGACCAAACCGATTGGACTCAGAATCATGATACAGCCTCATCTTTCCGGGAGACCGGCCTCACGTGCAGGGTCAACCCTTCGACTCTCGTCACTTCGGCGCGGTCGCCGGGCTGAAGCGGCTGGTCGCTGACGGCTCCCCAGAGCTCGCCGTGAACGGATACCTGACCGTGAGGAGCCACGGCCGTCCTCACCACTCCGATCAATCCCACCATGCCTTCGACGCCCGTCTGCGGGGGCTGCCGCATGGCTCTCACTCCCATCCCGACGATGAACAGCGAGAAGACCGCAGCCAATCCGATCACGGGGAGAATGACCCCCCATGAGAGTTGATAAAACTCTGCGTCGGTCTTGATCAGCATCAATGATCCGAGCAGCATTGAAATGACGCCGCCGATTGCGAGCAGACCATAGCTCGCCACGCTGGCTTCGAGGATGAAGAACAAGATTCCCAACGCCATCAACAAAAGACCTGCGTAGTTGACCGGCAGCGATTGGAATGAATAGAAGGCCAGGATCAAACTAATGGCGCCCACGATACCCGGCAGAATGGCGCCCGGATTGTAGAGTTCAGCCATCAAACCGATCGTGCCGACCGTCATGAGAATGTACGCGATATTGGGATCGCTTAAGGTCTTCAGCAGTTCCAACCGCAGGCTCATCGGATAGTCGTACAGCACGACACTGTCCGTTCGCAGCGTCACCGGGCCGCCGGCCAGGGACACCGTGCGGCCATTGATCCATTTGAGAAGAGCCGGCAGGTCGTCCGCGACGCCATCGACCACTTTGAGTTTCATGGCCTCTTTTTCCGTGGCGGACACGCTCTTGCGGACGGCGTTTTCCGCCCATACGGCGTTGCGTCCCCGCTGCTCGGCGATGGATTTGATATAGGCGGCCGAATCATTCTCGACTTTTTCCCGCATCGTCTTGTCCATGTCGCCGCCTCCCATAGCCACGGGATGCGCGGCCCCGATATTGGTGCCGGGCGCCATCGCCGCCACATGGGCCGCCATGGTAATGAACACGCCGGCCGACGCCGCGCGACCGCCGGAAGGCGAGACATACACGACTACCGGCACGGAAGCGCCGGTGATGTCTTTGATAATGAGGCGCATGGACGTGTCGAGCCCTCCGGGAGTATCCAAACGAACAATCAACGCGCGGGACTTTCTCTCCTGCGCCGTGATAATGGCATCGTGCAAATACTCGGCAGCCACAGGATTGATCACACCCTCGTAAACGGCGACCACGACTTCCGCCGCGTCCTCGGCGGACGCAGCAGCCGGCGGGAACAGCCCCCAGACGAGCACCAGGAAATAGGCAGCGGCCGCAGACCGGGCCTCCCGCGTATACGACCGGCCACGCATTGACAGCCTCCATGCGCGGGTTCAGAAAAGAGTTTTCCGATCCGACACGATTCCGTGCGGAACCAGAGCGGATCATACGGCCCGCTCCGGGGACTGTCAAGAAAACCGCCCGTGACGTTCGGCGGCTCGGTTGAAAAGGCGGGGACAGTCTCCTAGAATGCCGGCATGTCGCATTTTGTGAACGGAGAACGCATCCATTTGATCGATCGGAAGGGCCGGCAGTATGCCCTGACGTTGAAAGCCGGCGAAACATACCAGCACAGCGGCGAGACGGTGGCGCACGACGTGTTGATCGGCAAGCCGGACGGGTGCCTGGTCACGCTGTCGCGCGGGAAGCGCATGTTGGCGCTGCGTCCTACCTTGGGAGATTACGTATTGAAGATGCCTCGAGGGGCGCAGGTGCTGTATCCCAAGGATCTGGCCATCATCCCGATGTGGGCGGATGTATACCCCGGCGCCCGCGTGTTCGAAGCGGGAACCGGATCGGGCGCGTTGACCATGGCTTTATTGCGCGCCGTGGGTCCCCAGGGCGCCGTCGTCACCTATGAAATGAGGGACGACTTTTCAAGAACTGCGATGACGAACATCGAGCGCTACATGGGGCCCGTGGCCAACCTGTATCCGTTTCGCAAGAATGCCTACGAGGGAATCGGAGTACCGGAGGACGGGCGGCTGTTCGATCGGCTGGTTCTCGATTTGCCGGAACCGTGGCAAATCGTTCCCCACGCCGCTACGGTACTCAGGGGCGGCGGGATCTACTTGAGCTTTGTGCCCACGATTCCCCAAGTCGTCCGGACGGTCGAGGCGCTGGAGCGCGCGGCGGTCTTCGGGATGATCCACACGTTTGAGACGCTCCTGCGCACCTGGTCGATACAGGGCCGCAGCGTGAGGCCGGATCACCGGATGGTCGCCCATTCCGGCTTTATCACGGTGGCGCGCAAGGTCGATGCGGAATGGCACGCGGGGACGCCCGGCTTGGGGACGACCTCCGGCACGGAAGCAGGCGAGGAGGAGCCGGAGATTCGGGATGAGTCGAATGAAACGTTAGGACTGGACGTATGAATCGATTAACAGGAAAAGTAGCCGTCATCACGGGGGGCAGCGCGGGAATCGGCCAAGCGATCGCCAAATTGTTCGCCGCAGAAGGCGCGTCAGTCGTGGTGACCGGCCGGCGGAAAGAGGAGCTTGAGCGGGTCGTGAAAGGAATTACCGTCAACGGCGGACGGGCGCTCGCCGTGTCCGGTTCCGTCGCCGACGAGTCTCATGTCCGGGAGGTCGTGGCCCAGACGGTTCGGACGTTCGGCAAGGTGCATATTTTGGTGAACAACGCCGGCATCGGGGATTTCGGCCGAAAGCTCCACGAACTTGATGACGCCACCTGGCAGACGGTCTTGGATATCAATCTGACCGGGATCTTTCGCATCACGCGGGCGGTCGTTCCGGAACTGATCAAAGCCGGCGGAGGATCCATTGTCAACATTTCGAGCATCGCCAGCGTGGTGGGACTGCCCGGGAATCCGGCGTACGCGACCTCGAAGGGAGGCCTTGATGCCCTCACGCGGGCCATGGCCGTGGATTATGCCAAAGACAACATCCGCTGCAACGTTGTCAATCCGGGACTGATCGATACGCCCATGGCTGCGCCGCTCGTGGCTAATCCCGAACAGTTGAATCCGATTATGGCGCAGTATGCGATCCGCCGCCTGGGGAAGCCCGAAGAGGTCGCCAAGATGGTCCTCTATCTCGCTTCGGATGAAGCGGCTTGGGTGACGGGCGGGACATTTATGATCGACGGCGGCATGACGATCAATAAAGGAGGATGAAGCATGATACGAATCGGCAACCGATTCCGCCGTGGCGTGCCGGGCCGGTGTTCGTGGATCGTTCTGCTCGTTCTCCTCTGTGTGATCACAATGACCGGATCGGCAGAAGCGGCTGCAGAAGTCGAATTTGCCGGCACGGTGCTCACGGCGGATGCCAAGACAGGAAAGCTGGCGGTCAAGAAAGAGTCCGGTGGCACGAGGTTCACCTTCGTGACCGGTGAGCAGACACGCTGGGAGGACGGACTCAAGGGAATCGCAGACCTCAAGAAAGATGATCATGTGGTGGTGGTGTATCAGGTCCAGGGCTCGCAGTACATCGCGCTTCGAGTGGCGCCGAAAAAATAAGGAAAGACAGACGTGACCATCGAACTCGATGCTCAGACGAAACTGTGCGGAGTGATCGGAAATCCGGTCCACCATTCACTGTCCCCGGCTATTCACAACGCGGCATTCAGAAAGATGGGGTTGAATTACGTGTATCTCGCATTTCCGGTGGAGGCCATCGGCGATGCCATCAAAGGACTTCGAGCCCTGGGAAATAGCCGCGGCTTCAGCGTCACGATTCCTCATAAGGTGGCGGCGCTTCCCTTCCTGGACGAAGTGGACCAGACGGCACGGCACATCGGCGCCATCAATACCATCGTGGTGGAGAACGGCAAGCTCATCGGCTATAACACCGACGCCTCCGGAGCCTTGCGCGCGTTGCGTGAAGGCGGAGCCGGACTTTCAGGCCAGCGTGTCTTGATATTGGGTTCGGGAGGAGCCGCACGGGCCATTGCCTTTGCGCTGGCGGGTGAGGCCAAAATCGCCGGACTGACTGTGCTGGGCGTTGATGAAGACGAGCGTCGCCGCCTGGTGCAGGATTTGAGGAACCGGACGACGCTCGTCGTCGAGGACGGGCCGATCCAGGACGACACCCTGCGCAGCTGGATTCCGCACTGCCGGACCGTCATCCATTGCACCCCGGTCGGCATGGCGCCTCATGTTGAGGAAACCTGTGTGCCGGCCGCGATGTGGCGATCCGATCTGACCGTGATGGATATCGTCTATAATCCGCGCGAGACCCGGTTGCTCAAAGAGGCCAAGGCGGCCGGATGCCGAACGATTCAAGGCATTGAGATGTTTCTGAGCCAAGCCATGCTCCAGTTTGAATTGTGGACCAATCAGACGGCTCCGGCGGACGTCATGCGCGCCGTGCTCGAGAGCCGCTTTCAATGAACATCGTGCTGATCGGTTATCGGGGAACCGGCAAGAGCGCGGTGAGCCGGGTCTTGGCCAAGCGACTACAGCGAGAACTAGTCTCGACCGACGCGGAGGTCGTCAAGAGGGCCG
>DASSBQ010000023.1:0-7587 GCA_035698625.1 Nitrospiraceae bacterium | reverse complement strand
GGCACTACGTCGGTTGCTGTACGGACTTGGCGCGACCTTATTCCTTTCAGCTTGCACCTCCTCTGGTGGTCAGCCATCCGCGACGCCGGCCGGTGAGAACGCGCCTCCCTTGTTTAACAATCTTGGTACGCTGCATCATCCCATCTCCACGTCGTCGCCCAAGGCGCAGCAGTACTTCGACCAGGGATTGCGACTGGTCTTCGCGTTCAATCACGAAGAGGCGGTCAATTCATTCAAAGAGGCGGCCCGGCTCGACCCCAAGGCGGCCATGCCTTACTGGGGCATCGCATTGGCGCTCGGGCCGAATATCAACTTACCGATGAGCCCCGAAGCGGGGAAGCAGGCGTACGAAGCCATTCAGAAGGCCCGCGAACTGGCATCCAATGCGAGGCCGGAAGAGCGCGCCTATATCGAAGCACTGGCCGTTCGCTACTCCCCCGCGTCTGATGCCAAGCGGGATGTCCTCGATGCCGCCTATGCCGACGCGATGGAAAAAGTTTGGGCCCGTTACCCCAAGGACGCCGATGCCGGCGCCCTCTACGCCGAAGCCATGATGGATCAGCAGCCGTGGGACTATTGGACAAACGAGGGGCAACCCAAGGGCAATGCCGAGAAAATCGTCGCGACGCTTGAACGAACGTTGCAGCTCAATTCCAATCATCCCGGCGCCTGCCATTACTATATTCACGCGGTGGAAGCCTCATCGAATCCTGAACGGGCGCTTCCCTGCGCAAGACGGCTGCCGGACCTGGCGCCGGGGGCGGGCCATCTGGTCCATATGCCCGGTCATATTTATCTGCGGTTGGGCATGTACCAGGAGGCGGTCGAACGAAATGTGCATGCGTCCGCGGTGGATCATGACTATCTGGAGCATCGCAAGCTCACCGGTGTCTATCCGGTCGGCTACTATCCGCATAACGTGCACTTTTTGTGGACGGCGTTGTCCATGGAAGGCCGGAGTAAGGAGGCGATGAAAACGGCTCATGACCTCCAGCATCTCATCCCATGGGAAATGGCGGCGAAAGTGCCGGCGCTGGAGGATTTCGCGCCGACGGTCCTCTTTACTTTGGTGCGGTTCGGCAAATGGGACGAGGTGCTCACGGTGCCCAAGCCGCCGGCCGAACTGGCCTATACGACTGTGGTGTGGCACTATGCGCGCGGGATGGCCTTCGCAGCCACGAAACGACCGGATGAAGCACAGCAGGAACTGAAGGCGTTGTCGGGATTGGTTGCATCGATCCCGGAAGACCGGACCATGGGAGGAAGCCGCGTCGTCGATCTGGCCAAGATTGCCGAAGGCGTGCTGGCCGGCGAGATCGCGGCGCGTCAAGGGCGCTATGAGCAGGCGATCGATACCCTCAAGGCCGCGGCGGAAGTGGAGGATCGGTTGCGATACTATGAACCGCCCCTCTGGCATATTCCCGTGCGCCATTCGCTCGGCGCCGTGCTGCTGCAAGCCGGCCGTCCCGCGGAAGCTGAACAGGTCTATCGCGCCGATCTGATGCAGCATCCGCACAATGGGTGGTCGCTCTTCGGGCTGAAGCAAAGCTTGGAAGCGGAACAGAAGCAGGCGGAGGCCAAGGCGGTGGGGCAGGAATTTCAACAGGCCTGGGCGCGGGCCGATGTTCAATTGCAAGCCTCGCGATTCTAAACGTCCTGTAGGGAAAAGAGTTGCGCAACAGAGGCGGTGGTTGACAGACACGGAGCAACGGATGAAAGCCTGGGGATATTTCACAGCACATCAATTGAATGACTTTGCAATCAAGGAGGTGGAGGTGCCCGATCCGGACCCCGGCGACGGCGATCTTCTTGTGCGCATCCAGGCCATATCCGTGAATCCGGTGGACTACAAGATCCGGCGAAGCCGCAGTTCGACGACGGCACGGCCTGTCATCTTGGGATGGGATGCGGTGGGCGAGGTCGTAAAAACCGGTGCGAGGGTTACAGGATTCCACGTTGGTGATCAGATTTACTATGCGGGGGATCTCATGCGCGATGGCACTAATGCCGAGCTTCACTTGGTGGACCATCGCTTGGCGGCGCGCAAGCCGAAGCGGTTCAGCGCCACGGAGGCGGCCGCGCTTCCGTTGACGGCCTTGACCGCCTGGGAAGCACTGCTTGATCAGCAGGCAGGCATGGTCGAAGAAGATGCGAAGGTGTTGATCGTTGGCGGAGCCGGAGGTGTCGGCTCCATCGCGATCCAACTCCTGAAGGCCAAGACGAACGCGAAGGTCATTGCCACCGCATCGCGGCCGGAAACCAAGGCCTGGTGCGAGACCATGGGCCCCGATCTTGTGATCGATCACTCAAAGAACCTTCGCGAAGAACTCAAGCGGCACGACATCGCCGAGGTAGATACGGTCTTTGGGATCACTCAGTCACAGCTCTATCTGGGCATGCTGCCCGACATCATCCGGCCGTTTGGGCGTTTTGTACTGATCGATGATCCCGGCGTCCTGGACATCGCGCACTTCAAGCGAAAATCCATTACGGTGAGCTGGGAACTCATGTTCACCAAATCGCTGTTTGGGTACAAGCCGGAGACGCAGGGGAAAATCTTGGCCGAAGTTGCCACGTTGGCGGACGGCGGACGTCTGAAACCTACCGTGCGCGAAGTCCTGACCGGCTTGTCGGCCGAGACCTTGCGGGCAGCCCATACGAGGCTGGAATCTGCCAAGACCATCGGCAAGATTGTCATCGACTGCTGTCAATAGCCCTCGTCATTCAGAACTCGTTTTCGGTATGAGATGCGCGATGATCAGTCTTGCGTCGCTGATCGGATCGGTCGAAAAGGGCGCTGCATGCCGATTGGTCACCGACGTGCTCAATCGCTCGGCTGCTTCGCGGATCGGAAGAGGGAAGGACTCGTCATGGTGAATGTGCCGGAGATGTTCCATCGCATCCCCACGCCTTCGCGGAACCGGATGGCGCTCCAACCACCATTCGGCCGCCAGTGCCACAGCACGACGAGCACAGACTCGTGCTCGTCCTTCGTTGGATGCCTTCCATGAAGCTTCGGCGACCGTGAGTTCTTGCTCGATGAGAGCCGCTCGTTTCAAAGGTGAGCCTCCGCGATAGATGCGACGGACGCGCTAAGTATCTCATCCCGCTTCATCGAAGAGAAGACCCGTAAGCCGTCCGCCCGCGCCCCCCCGGTTGATCCGTGAAATGTCTGATACAATGCCTCAGGGCGGAGGTTTCTCGGTTAGGGGCAAGCAATGTGGTCTCTTCGGTACAAGCTGGGCGCTGGTTTCACTGCCGGGCTGCCTCACTACCTTACGACTGAGCAATTCTGACCAGATTACTACAACCGGCGCGCGCATGATTGGCTATCCTGACGTTCCGGTCAGGTGGATCATTTCCTGCGCGCGTTTACCGCAATCGAGAAGGGAGAAGTCATGTATCACAAGACCCTATGGAGGTCCGCGATTCTATCCGTATGTGCGATGGCAGCGATGTCCATGGCCCATGCCGCACCTGAGTCGACCGACACCCACCAACTTATTTCAGGAGACCGAGTTGTTCTCGGCATTGTAGAAGAAGTGAGGAGCGATCAGGCACGGATCAATACCGGTGAGATGCAGCCGCGATTTGTTCCTATGAATGTCCGAAAAGATAAGGGCTTGCCGGACCTGAAAAAGGGTGATGCGGTCGAGATCACGATCAACGATCAAAATCTGCTGGTCGATGTGCATATGCCGGGGGAGTCCAACCGTCATCGTATCGTAGGAGGGCAACTCGCCAGTCCGATGGAAACAGGGCATGACAAGGCAGTCATCCGTACTCCGAACGGTGAAGAGGAGTCTCACCTGGTGCGGCCGGTCGCGAGAAGCAAAGTGGCTTCTATTCCCGTGGGAGCAGACGTGATTTTCCTCCTGGATGAGTTGGACAAGATTGTCGATGTGACGTTTGCCGACAAGGAAGCCGTTGAGCATGCTGCGGGACTGTCGCAAAAAAAGAGTCCAATAAAGGGCAACCTTGCCCGAGTGACCGGTGTCATCGTGACGCCGTTGAGGAACAACACGATCGTCATTCAAACAAAGGACGGCAAGACAGAGTCGTATGAGGTGCGTTCCCTCATACAAGAGAGGCTGAAGACGTTGTCAAAGGGTGATGCAGCAGTGCTCTTCGTGGACCAGGAAAGAAAAGTAACGGACGTCGCATTCGTGCCTGACGAACACAAATAAATAACGCGAGGGGAGCGGGACAGTGTCCCGCTCCCCTGCCTTCGAATCTGTCGCGGCCAGCGCGCCGGATAATGTGCTTGCCTGCCCGCTATTTCCGCTGTGCAAACTCTCCCAATTGTCGTCTACTGCCTTTGATAGACCGACGTTTTCGTGACGGCCCTGCAGTGACGCTTCATGAGCGGTGCAGCAGCTTTCGACATTCCGCCAGAATGTACACCGGCCTGGTGTGCTTGTCTTTCTTATCCGGAATGTGGCCGATTGCCGCGCCGGTCACGACCATGCCGGGCGGACAAAACCATTCGTGGTACCTGATTCCCGCCGCAGGAGCAGATTTGGGCACTTTATCGGTGAGATGAATTCCGTCCGGACGGCGCTGCTTTGTGCCG
Source organism: Nitrospiraceae bacterium (assembly GCA_035698625.1). Lineage (GTDB taxonomy): Bacteria > Nitrospirota > Nitrospiria > Nitrospirales > Nitrospiraceae > DASSBQ01. The sequence continues at coordinate 3,014 of DASSBQ010000023.1, read as the reverse complement.
CTGTCGAGGATCGCGTGGGCGGTGTGATGATACAGCGCGACGGTCAGCAGGCTTTGCCGGAACTGGATATAGTGTTCCAATTCGAAGACTCCCAGCGACAGGCGAGCCGTGGGGACAGAGGTTTCATAGAGCGTTCCCTGCTTCTCAAAGTCGAACAGGAAAGGCACCTTCTGCACGGGGCCGCCTACAGTGCCGTCCGGAAGCAAATCGCCGCAGGAAAAACGAAATGACTCCCAGTCGCGGCTGTTCACCTCCTTGATGAAAAACCCTTGGAGCACGCCGTTCTGATGCAGGTCCAGGCAGGAAAAGCAGGATTGCGCATGATGTCGTCGCCCTCATAGTCCAACCTTCCTTATCATCCGGCGCCTTGACGGTTGTCGACACCTCATTGCGAGAATTGGTGTGCCATCGGCGCCTTCCGCCATCTTGAACGATAGAACGGCAACGGTGCAATCTGTGTTCCTTTCCAAATATTCTGCGCCGGCTATGTAAGTGATGGTTGCTATTCGGGAATAGATGTCCGATATCCACGGCTTGCCGCCCGGGTTCAAACTTCAGGCTGTGCGGAAGGCCCGGTGTGAAGCGATACGTAGACGTGTTGGTCAGTATCCGATCGGTCACACCTGTATCCGGCAAGATACGAGCGCGGACCGTTCACGGCGAGACGTTGACCCTCCACCCGTGAAAGTGCTTCGACAACGGTCGAGACGCAGCCTGCATCATGAAATGAGGCGTTCAGTGCGCCGGGGCGCGGGCTTGCTATACTTGTGTTGATACCTTCTCCTGATTTCTTTCAGTTCCCGAGCGAAGATCGCGTCACCATGCATGTTCCCACGCATCTGATGGCGTCCTGGGTCCTTGGCCACCGCTTGGGCGAACGACGTGACCGAGTGTTGGTCGCCTGGGCAGGTGTGTCGGCCGACCTTGACGGGCTGACGATCCTGGCAGGACCGGACGCTTATAGTCGGTGGCACCATGCCCTGACCCACGGGCTTGTTGCCGGACTGCTGATTGCGATGCTCGTGGCCTGGCCGGCGAAGAATCGGTCCGCGGTGTGGGGGCTCGCGCTCGCCGGTTTCCATCTCCATCTTGTCTGCGATTTTCTGGGCAGCGGTGTGGATTGGCCGATTCAATATTTTTGGCCGCTCAATGACACGTTCTATTCCACACCCTATGGATGGGAACTGGACGCATGGCAAAATTGGGTGATGGCAACGGGGCTCCTGCTCATCTGCGGACGCCTTGCACTCATGTCCGGCCACTCGTTCGCAGAAACATTGCTTTCAAAGAGAGTCGATCATCAGGTTGTGCTTGCGCTCCGGCGTCGCTTTGCCCCGGAACGACTTGACCCCGCCGAGGTTTGTTCCTCTTCCGACGGACCCTCGCTCCGCCCCGGCTCCATTCGATCATCATACCGCTGACATTGCCGCAACGTGTTCGAGCTGCCGGTCCGCGGCTTCAGCGGGCTCGGCCAATACTTCCCGTTGATTAGTGTCGGCCTTAGTGCTGCAATGAGGGAAGCCGGCGTCCAGCAGGCTGTTGAAAAACCATTGTGCACCGTCCGGAAACCGATGGTTCGAATGTCTCGGGTGACGAGATAAGATGGCGCAGGATGTTGAAAAAGGCCTTCCAGCGCGGCCGCAGCTAGCGAAGAGGCGAGGCGTACTCTGTTCTGTACGTCGAGCCTTTGAGCACCGCGAGAACAAAGCTGGAGGACTTTTTCAACATCCTAGTAGGCAAAGATTGAGGTCTGCGGAGGCGATCGTGAAAGAGATGCTCAGTCATGGTGTCCTGTGCGTGTTGCTGGCCGGCTGTGTCGCGATGGGCAATCGCAATCTGACTGATGAGGCGCTCCTGGGCCGTATCACAGTCGGGGAAACGAACAAGCAGGACATCACGACGCTTTTGGGTCAACCGGACAGCGAGCGCTCCATCAATGTCGGAGATGCGACGAGACAATCGTGGTCGTACAGTTATGCGTCAGCCGCGATCAATCCGTTGGAATACCTGTTCTTGTATGGCTTCTGGACCAACGGAATCGGTTCGTTCGATACTCGGTACGATCTCTTTGTGTCATTCGATTACAAGGGCATTGTCAGCGGACTCTCCTTCCTCAAGACTTCCTACGATATGGGCGGGCCCGTCCACGCGACTCTCGTCACGGGGATCGCCGACAATACGATTGGGGGCGCCGGTCCGGCCGGCAGGACCGTCCGCTTTGTCGACAAGGTGGAATATCGGAACTAACGTGGTTCAGACGGGCAGGCGACGAAATTTACCGTTCTAATGCGGCATCATCACCTATATCACCCGGAGGATGCGATGAAACAAGCGTGGATATTTTTCGGCCTCTTCCTCTTTATTACCGGTACCGTCGTCGGATGCGATTCAAGCCAGACCGGCGGTGGAACCAAAAAAGCCGGCGCCGCGCCGGACGCTCCACTGTCGACCCCCGCGAGCTCTGCCGCCCGAATGGAAAACGATGAAGGGATCGGCCATTATCAGCAGGGGCACTGGGACGTGGCCATGGAACATTTCCAGAAGGCCGTCAAGGCCGACTCCAATTCAGCCGCGGTGAATTACAATGTCGCGCTGACCCTGGACAAGATGGGCAAACATGAGGACGCGACAAAGTCGTTCAAAAAGGCGTTGGAACTGGCCCCGGACGACCCGGCCGTCAAAGATTCAGATATCCTGAAAAAACACGTCACCATGTAGGGAGCAGGTTGCCGATGCAGGGTGCCCGTCGCCTCATCCTGCTCGTGCAGCCGCGAATCCTCTTTGTGGCGTATACGATCAGGAGGAGAGACGATGAGAAGGAAGCGATCCGGATCATCAGTGCGAGGCAGGCGAGCCGGAGGGAACGCGAAGCATATTCCCAACCACAGTTTGATTGTTCTGATATCCCGGAACCCACCGATGAACAATTAAACCTGAATCCTGCGGCACTTGTTAGCGTTCATGTTCTTGACGATCGACTTGAGGCGGTTAGGACTTGTTTGGGGTGCTTGCAG
>DASSBQ010000022.1:0-11479 GCA_035698625.1 Nitrospiraceae bacterium | reverse complement strand
GGAGGCTTGGTGACAACTTAAGCGGGCGAGTCCTTCTGTTTGGTCCTCTGAATGGCCTGATAGAGCTGATCCGCGACTCGTTCCTTGGTCAGGAAGGCGGAGGCGCCGGCTTGGTGCATCGCTTCTTCCACCTGCTTTGCGCCGTTGACCGACAGCCCGATGACGATCGTGCCCGGGTCTTCGCGCTTCACACGAGATGTGGCTTGGATGCCGTCCAGCCTCGGCATGTTCACGTCCATGACGATGACGTCCGGCTTCAGAATGTGGGCGAGTTCCACCGCCTCCATCCCATCCTGCGCTTCACCGATGACCTGCAAATCGTGATAGCCTTCAAGAACACTTCGGAGGCCTTGGCGGACCATTGCATGGTCGTCCGCCAGCAGCACGCGCACTCTCGTCTGCGGCTCGTATGAGGACTGTGCGATGGGCAATGTAGGATCGCCGGTCTCAAGGACCGGAGCCCCTGCTCTTTGCAGCTCCTCATTCCTTATCCCCAGTTCCTCGCGCCTTAATCCCGAGTCGTCACTTCTCATTCCTGCTTGCGCTTCCGGCTTCGGGGCCAGCGGCAGGACGAGCACCGCCCTGGTTCCTCCTCCCGGCTCGGAATCCACTTCCAGCGTTCCACCCATGACCTGCATCCGCTCCCGGATGCTGAATAATCCGAACTGAGCCGTCGGACGGTCGGCGGCGGCGGCGTCAAATCCTTGTCCTCGGTCTTCGACCACAATCCGCAATACCTTGCCCTCCGCCATGGACAATGAGACGGACGCCCGGTCGGTTCCGGCATGCTTCGACACATTCATCAAGAGTTCACGCACCGATTGAAACAGCAACACCGCTTGATCTTCGGGCAATGAAGGAACATCTTTCTCAATGGTCACGGTCACGGACAATCCGTGCGGCAACATATGATCTCCCAGCCAGCTCAGCGCGGCGGGCAGACCGAACTCGCGCAACACGGGAGGAGTGAGATCGGCCACGAGTGTCCGCGTGTAGGTCAGGGCTTGTTTCAGCGCGTCCTGCGCCTGGAGCAGGAGCTCAGTTATGGGACCGGGCGCCGTCTTGGGCTGGGCCTGGCTCAATTTCAAACGGGCCAGGACAAGAAGTTGCGCCAGATAGTCGTGCAGATCGGTCGCGAGCCGCCGGCGCTCGCGCTGCTCGGTCAAGACCAATTCCGACGCCAGCGCGCGCAATCGCGCCTGAGAATGGACGAGATCGGCGGTCCGTGCGATCACACGAGACTCCAGTTCGTTTGTAATCCTCCGCAACTCCTCTTCCGCGCGAGTGCGCTCGCGCAGTTCCCGTTCCAGCGATTCATTGGCGATTTGCAGCTCGCTGGTCCGCTGGGCGATGCGCTGCTCCAATTCTTGATTGAGTCGCTCCAGCGCTTCCTGCGAGGCGGCATGTTCCTTGCGCAAGCGCGCCTGGTCCAGCACTTGCCGCACAGCCGCTCCTATCCGACCCAGCCGGTCCTTCATGACGTAGTCATCCGCACCTTCGCGCATTAAGGACACGGCTTGCTCTTCTCCGATCGCGCGGGAGACCACGACGAACGGAATCTCCATACCCCGCTGTTTCAATAGTTCAAGCGCCCGTGCGGCGCTGAAGGACGGCATGGCGTTATCGGAAATGATCATTTGCGGCGGGCGACGGAGAGCCTCCAGGAATGCGGATTCGGTGTCAACGCGATGCCAGTCCGGTTCATAGCCGCCGCGTTGCAACTCCCGTACGAGCAACTCCGCGTCGGCCGGCTCGTCTTCCACGATCAGAATGCGAATCGACTCTCCCATGCGGTCTCCCGGATCGCGTGTCAGTCCTTCCATGTGCTAGCCGATTGGTGTTTCATTCAACACCATCCAATACAACCCCAGCTGCCGTACCGCCTCGGTGAATTGCGGAAAGTCCACGGGCTTGACGATGTAACTGTTCACGCCCAGCTTGTAGCTCTCCACGATGTCCCGCTCCTCCCGCGACGACGTCAGGACGATCACCGGGATCATACTCGTGCGCGGATCGCTTTTGCACCGCTGCAGGACTTCCAACCCGTCCACTTTGGGCAGTTTCAGATCCAACAGAATCATCCGTGTCGCCGAACAAGGCGAGCGGTCGGCATACCGACCGGTGCCGAAGAGACATTCCAGCGCCTCTTCCCCGTCGCGCGCCACATGGATTTTATTGGAAAGATTATTTTTCTTGAACGCCCGCAAGGTAAGTTCCACGTCCTCCGGATTGTCTTCGACCAGCAGAATGTCGACTCCGTTCATCATGATGCCGCTGTCCTTTCTACAGTAAAGTAAAACGTTGCGCCTGCATTGACTTCTCCTTCGGCCCAGACCTGTCCTCCATGCCGATGGACAATGCGCTGGACGATCGCCAGCCCGACTCCGGTGCCTTCAAACTCTTCCTTTCCATGGAGCCGCTGGAACACCCCGAACAATTTGTGGGCATATTTCATGTCGAATCCGACGCCGTTGTCCTTGACGTAGTAGGTGCACATTCGCTCCCGCCGGTCGTCCTGGCGCCATCCGATCTCGATCCGCGCATTGTCTTGATACTGACTGTACTTGAGCGCATTCGATAGCAGATTCATCCAGACCAATTTCAACAGACGGCGGTCGCCAAAACAAGGCGGCAACTCGGCCACCGCGATGTTTGCACGATGATCGTCTTGATCTTTGCGGAGATCCGCCAAGACATCGTGGACTACCGCGACCATATTGACAGGCTGGCGCTGCAGCGCATGGCGGCCCAGCCGGGAAAAGTCGAGCAGGTCGTCAATGAGCTGACCGGCTTGCCTCGCTGCCTTGGCGATGACGCCGAGGCAGCGTGCCAACTCCGGATCCAAGTGCGAGCCATGGTCTTCTTCGATAATGCGGACAAATGAATGGACGGTCCGGATCGGCGCGCGCAGGTCATGCGATACGGAATAGCTGAAGCCTTCCAATTCTTTATTGGCATCTTCCAGCGCAGCGGTGTGCTTCTTGAGCTGTTCATTGACAACATGCAGGTGATTGGTCTGTTCCTGGAGTTGAACCGCCTGGCGTCGGAGCGTGTCCTCCGCCCGCTTTTTTTCCGTCACGTCCCGCACTATGCTGGAAATACCGATCAACCGGTTCTCTGCATCGGTGATCGGGGACAGGGTCAATGAGACCGACACATCGCCGCCGTCCTTTCGGCGGCGCACCGTTTCATACTGCTCGATCCGCTCCCCCCGTTTCAATCGTTCCATAATGCGCCCCTCTTCGTCCTGACGGTCAGGTGGGATCACGAGGGTAATGGATTTTCCGATGGCTTCGTCCGCGGTAAACCCGAACATCGTTTCCGCACTGCGATTCCAACTGCTCACAATACCTTCCAATGATTTGCCGATGATCGCATCGTCCGAAGTTTCCACGATGGCCGCGAGCTGCGCCTGCACTTTCTGGGCGGCGCTTAATTTTTCATCAAAGGCCGACGCCCGCATCAGCATCATGGCGAGGGCCCACATGAGCGCGAGCCCGATCGCCCGATTGTAGAATGAGATCCAGGGATCCAGGCCCGGGGGCGAGAGAAACCAGCCGAGAATCGTCAGCGCCGTACAGACCGCGGCGGTGGTGAAAATCGTCTTGGAAGAGACACGGAGACGGGAGACATACCATAAGGGCAGGATATACAGCGCCCAGACCGCAATACCAAGTTTTGCGATCATGTCGAGCCAGAAGATGACCAGGATGCCGCCGGATACCGCCAGGAAGTGGATGAAGCGCGCGGCAGGACGCTCAAACACACGCCGCACATCGGTTGAGGAGTGAATCATCATCGTACAAGCGGATGGAGTCCGGCTGGGTTGCACCGAACCGAAAGGAGAAACAGTATGGATGGCAGCGGCGGCTAGCCGGACTGCGTAAAAGGACGCTGCATCACCGGCATTTTACGGAGGATGGATGCACAGATCAAAGGCGATGCATTGAACTGAATTCCAAGCCCGCTCAACGCATTGGCATCGCGTCGACAACCGACCCTCCCCGCTATGAGGTTTCAGGCCAGGCGCGGCATGTGGGATTATCTGACTCTCGACAAGTCGGCGTCGAATCTGATCTCTTGCCCGTCCTGGAGAGTCACCACGACGATGGTCTTCGCATTGGGATCGAAACTGTCGTACGCAAAGCGGGCGGTGAAACGCGATCGAAATCCCGGCCCTTCGCCGTCGTTTTTTCTACCTCGTTCAGCGGGGCTGACGTCGATCGGCCGGATGTTTTTCCCCTTCTGCTGAAAGACAATGTCCGCCTTTTCGGCGAAGTATTCATCATCCCCACAGAGCTGCACTTCGACTTCCATATTCGGCATTTCGACGACTTTTTGAATGAATTCTTCCGGCATGCGGACGTCTTTCTTTTGTTTTTTGGATTCCGCCGCTTCTTGACGCCCGAATGCTTCAAGCCGGTATCGCTTGGTCCGGAGGACCGCGCTTGCACCGCACGGTTCCTTCTCAGGGTCGGCGCCCACCCGCGTGGCCAGCGCCGCTTGCTGCAGAACTTTCTTCACGTCTTCCGGGGTATTTGCTTTTTCCATCGGCGCGCGTCCGGCTTCCAACGCCTTCTTGCCCTCCTCTATCGATAACTTCACATCGATGGCATCGGCAGGCCGTTGTGATATGCCGATCATCACGATGAGACACAACGCCGCGCGCACCGACATGAGCCGGCTTCGCTTGCTTGCACCGACAACTCCATGCATGACGACCTCCTCGCGACATAACGCCGGATAATGGCTCGCATTGTAAGGGAAGGAACACCCCTTTTCAATCTTGCAGGCGATGCTGCGGCCCGCTCAACGGTAGTGCTCCGCGGTCCGTCGCGCATGCGGGATGCGCACACAGCGGTTCATCGCATGCGCGCTTACGGCTCGGATCCGAAGCGGTTCCAATTGGGATAGGGCCGCGTGCGGTACAGCATGTCCAGGTCCACCAACGGCCCGAGCCCTCGCGCCGCGAGCATGGAGGCTAGACGACGCAAGGGCAGCCCGACAGCCGCCGTAAAATCTCCGTCGAGCCGTTCGATCAGATCACCGGCAGCGCCCTGAATGGAATAGGCGCCGGCCTTACCCATGCCTTCACCGGTTCGCAAATAGACCGCCACCCGCCGGTCATCCCAGCGCGCCATACGGACGCGCACGGTCTCGCTTGCGATGTCCCGGATGCCCCGACGCGCGCATACCACCGCCACCGCCGTCCAAATGCGGTGCTCCCTGCCCATCAACCGGCGGAGCAGGCTTTCTGCATCCGCGTGATCACGGGGTTTCCCGATGACTTCATTATCCAGGGCGATGATGGTATCGCTTCCGACAAGGAGGTCTTCCGGAAACGACGGTGAACAGGAATCGGCCTTCTTGAAAGCAAATTCCCTCGCCTGCTCCTCCGCGGAGCGGCGGGGATCCAACCGCTCGATGAAGGAGGGGGCGCACATCTCGAAGGGACGACCAAGCAATGCGAGCAATTCTTTTCGGCGAGGAGAGGTCGAGGCGAGGATGAGCCGCATGCGCAATCAGGCGGGAATGCCGGTAGAACACGACTGTCCGGCCGGCGTGGATATAAAACCATCGCCAAAAAATTCCGCCACCGCCTCTTCCACGTCGTGCACGCCGCAGACGCGAAACATGCGAGCCCGCATGGCGGCGGCGTGAGGAAAGCCCTTGCAGTACCATCCCAGATGCTTGCGCATTCGCCGGAACTGGTCGGGACCGCCGATTTTCTCGAACTGTCTGGCATGATCCAGCATGACGGCGAACCGCTCACGTACGTCGGGTTCATCGGCCTGAGCTACAACAGGCCCGGTTTCCAAGCCTGCCGGCTCGGAGATTGCGAGGCGAATTCGTTCTATCGATCGGAAGAACCAGGGGGCCCCAAGCGTCGCCCGGCCGACCAGCACGCCGTGCACGCCGCTCTCGCGCGCGCGCTTGACCGCCTCTCCGAGGCTGCGCACATCTCCATTGCCCAAAATGAGAGTATCCGTGCCCCGGGCCGCTTCGGCGGCAACAGCGATAGCCGCCCAGTCGGCTTCGCCTCGATACATCTGCGCCAAGGTGCGCCCATGGATCGTGATGGCTGCCGGCCGCTCCTCCAACAAGTGCTCGACCCACCGATTAATGACCACGGCGTCGCAGCCAAGGCGCGTCTTGACCGACCAGGGAATCGGACGGCGCACAATGATTGACGCGCCTTGTCGCCGCTCGTTCATGCGCCGTATGGCTTCGCTCCGCGACGGTTTCATGCCGGCTGATTCCAGTGACTGTCCCGTGGCCCAATCCTGAATTCCCCGTTTCACCGCGCGGACGATGGCGCGGGCCAAATCCGGCGTCTTGATCAATGCGGCGCCTGACCCGGACGAGGCGACATTGCGGGATGGACAACCCATATTAATATCCAAGCCATCGAAGCCCAGCTCGCACACCACATGGGCCGCTTGATAAAACAGGACGGGATCCTTGCCGTAGATCTGTGCGACGATCGGCCGTTCGATTTCGCTGTAGATTAAGGAATCCAAGAGGTACTCGGGTCCGCGACTGATATCGCTGACATGGGTAAACTCGGTAAATGTCACATCGGGGATTCCTTGCGCCGCGACGATGCGTCGAAACGCGGCGTCCGTCACGCCGTCCATGGGGGCCAATCCAACGATCGGCTGCGGGAGTTCTGACCAGAAGCTCATGTCGCGATCTCCTCGAAACCGGCCTGCCGATTCGCCGCTTCATAGGCAGCCCGCAATTCGTCCGCCTCCGTCGAGACCACGGCAATCGCATCGGGCGTGACGACGGCGATGAACTCCGCAAAACATTCGATCTTTAGAAGAAAGAAATCATACGGAATCGATCCGAAGCGGGGACGACGAAACCAGAATGCCGCAAAATCCCTCACATCCACATTTCGTTGCTCCATCAATCCATAAGTCCGGGGAAACATATCCCGCACATCGCCGCCCCAATGAAGAATCTCATGAGGAAGGTAGACCTGCCGATAGTATGTCAGGCCCTCTGCCTGGTCCTCGGATTCGGCCATGGGGCACCAAGCGTCGGCCGCCTCGTGACCCGTCACGATTCCGGCATATCGCGCGTAGTCTCGACCAAGCGCGGTCCTTTGCTCTTGCGATGCAAAAAGAGGATACGTCGCGACATCTCCGGATTCGGTTGCGCACATGGGCCGGTCTGAGGGACACCCGAACGCCAAACTGGCGGTAGCCGGTTGGAACCGGCTCCGAAAAGCCTGATACTCGGACAGAATCAGCGGGATGTCCTTGGTATCCACCTCGAGCGCGATCGCTTTCAGATTCACCAGGCGTCCGGTATTCAGGACCTGATCCAAGAGATCAAACAACAAGGCCGGGATCGGCGCGCCGTGAGCGTCGATCCATCTCGGCAACCCGTGTTCCGATTTCCCGTCTGTGTCCAACGGGTGCGGGGCCAGGCCTGCGACGTGGATTTCAATCACCTGTTCCAACGGGAAACCGGCCAAGAATTCCGCGGTATATCTTTCGAGAGAGCAATGCCTCCACGCTCCCGTGTACCGATATACGGTCCACAGATGGCCGATATCGAGCACCAAACCACAGGCTGTTCTCCCCACAATCGTGGCAAAAAATTCCGGAATGGGCAGCGGCCCGCACGCGAAATAGGTCAGCGGAGGCATCTCGAGCAGCACTAGAGGCGCACGCAGACCGCGCGCTGAAAAATCCTCGTCGAGGCGCCTCTGCAGCATCGCCGCGTTGTCAGCGGCGACAAGGGCGCCGGCCTCCGTATATAAAGGAGGCAGGTAGGTTCCGAATGAGTATCCGGCCATCTGTTTCGCGGCACATTCAATATTGAGCCAGGCGCTTTGAAGGGTGCGGAGTTGCAGGCAGACATCCTGTACCGATGAACCCGGCTCGCCTGCCATACAAAAATCAGGCTGCGTCACCCACAGGCCTTCTCCGTGGTAGGCCAGCCGTCGGCCCGAAAGGCGCTCCCTGACGAGCGCCAGCGCCGGGAGAGAAGCCTGGAATACCTCATAGTATCCCGCCGCGACGCCATGACGGCGCAAGGCGGCGTCAAGCTCAATGAGGTCCGGGGTGTACAGGTCGACCGACAGGCCAAGGCCATGCGGGGCGATCAACCCGGCACGTTCTTCGAATTCACTTTGCACATCCACCATCTTGGAATAGTTTTGACCTATCATGCAGGATCGATTGCTTGTGTAGTGTATTCGGCTACGCTAACCTTTGACAAGGTCGCAAGGTAGAAGGAGACATAGTGCCCTATCTGGTATACTTCCTTACGATGCGCTGGCTCCTGCGCGAGTCCGGCAGCTATTCTCGCTGCGGAGCCAAGCGCTGAGCCATGAGCAAGGTCGCCTACATGCCGCGTGGCACAACGTCGAATGGTTCCCTATCAATGGTGGCCCATATGATGACGCCGGGCGTGGTTCAAATCCCGGGAGATGTGTCGGTGAGCGAGGCTGCGCTGTTGATGGAGCGGGAGCATATCCCTTGTCTTCTCGTCAAGGACAGCGACGTCAGCTTCGGCATCATGACTTCTGCGGATATCGTGACCAAGGTGGTCGCGCATGGCCTTGAACCGCACGAGATCGCCGTGCGCTCCATTATGTCTCAACCTGTTCACTCGATCGAATATGATCAAGCCGTGAAAGAGGCCACCAGCCTGATGGCGTCCACCGGCGCTTCGCTCCTGATCGTGACCAAACAGAGCCAGCCCGTGGGGATTTTGACGGCCCGCGATGTGATGTTGGCGGCAAAGCGCTGCGACACCTGCTTGGATGCCACACTGCGGGTCGGCGACGGAGACGGGAAAGGGGCCAAGCATGCGGCCGTCATCAAGCAATTAAGTCCGATCGGCGCCTTGGTGGAGAGCAGCACGGTGTTGCTTCCCGGAACCGGAGTCATCCTGAACTTCTCTCTCCCCGGCATTGCGACGGCCTTTTCCGTGCGCGGCACGATCCTGAATAGCGGATACGAACCGCAGCCCTTGGCGGACGCGGAAGCCGCCTCCCTGGAGTCCGCCATTGATATTCAGTTTGCACCGCTTCCGTCTTCGGAAGAAGCCAGAATCCGGGCCTGGGTACTGCAACATTCATCGCGCATGACCGATCTCACCTAGCTGCGCCATTCAGGACAATGCGCCCACTGCAGATGCACGAGCCGTTTTGACCTCATTCCGCCTCACTGGTAGAATTTTACTTCGAAACTCGAACGTTGGAGGGAACACGTATGAAGACTGTGCCGTCCCGCAATCGTCCCGCTCCCACCAAGGACGAACTGCTCACCCAAGTGAAGCTGCTCCTGGATCGTCCCGAAGACGATATGCAGGCCGGGCTCGTCAAGGAGATGCTGAGCGGGATTCTCAGGTTGATGGACCCCCAACTCGACTTGCTCGATCTCAAGATCGTCAATCGCGCCCTGAAAGAACTACGCCACGCATTTCGGGTCTTCCACGGATATCGAGACCGCGCCAAGATCAGCGTTTTCGGATCCGCTCGTACCAGCCCCGACGATCCCAACTACCAAATGGCCTTCACCTTCGCCCGTCGCATGGTGGAGGAAGGATACATGATGATTACCGGCGGCGCGGACGGGATTATGCGGGCGGCGCAGGAAGGAGCAGGCCGCGAGCATAGTTTCGGTGTCAATATCATGCTGCCGTTCGAGCAGGGCGCCAACGCCATCATCGCCGACGATCCCAAGCTCGTCACCTTCAAATACTTCTTTACTCGGAAGCTCATGTTCCAAAGGGAATCCCATGCGATCGCTCTCTTTCCCGGCGGATTCGGCACGCATGATGAGGGATTTGAGATTTTGACGCTCGTCCAGACAGGCAAAAGTGATCCCAAGCCCATTGTCTGCCTCCAGGCTCCGGAATGCGATTATTGGGATCATTGGTACTCCTTCATTACCGAGCAATTGCTCGCGCAGCGCCTGATCAACCGGGAGGACTTGAGCCTCTTTAGGATCGTGCGCGACGTGGAAGACGCTGTGGCGGAGATCCGGACGTTTTATACGCGCTACCATTCCATCCGCTTCGTCGGCCGTCAACTCGCGATCCGAATCAAGACGCCGCTCTCCGGCGGGCAACTCGACAGTCTGCAAACCGAGTTCAAGGATCTGTTGACGGAGGGAGCATTCGAGCAACGGAGCCCGCTTCCCGAGGAACTGGATGAACCGGCGCTCAAGGATCTGTCGCGCCTCGTGTTTTCCTTCAACCGGCGCAGCGCGGGACGCTTGCGGCAATTGATCGATCATCTGAACCGGCTTCCGAGCGCCGCGTAAGCGCCTCAGCCCTTCGTGAACCGCGCGAGATCATCGCGTATCAGCCTTTAGCCGGCACCGCCGGTCGTGCTATGCTGGGCCGATGACCGCTGCAACGTGCCGCCATCTTTTCCCGGACCCACCCACGCTGGTGCTCTACCATGCCGAATGTGCGGACGGGTTCGGAGCGGCTTGGGCCATCTGGAAACGGTATCCGGCCTCCCGCTTCCTGCCGGTCAAGCACGGCGAACCACCGCCAAATGGTGTAGCCGGACAGCGAATCATCATCGTGGACTTCAGCTATCCCCGCCCCGTGCTCGAGCATCTGGCGAAAGAAGCGACGAGCCTGCTGGTCTTGGACCATCACATTACCGCAGAACAGACCCTGTCCGACCTTCCATACGCCTATTTCGATCTGAGCAGATCCGGCGCCGTTCTCGCCTGGCAATGGGCGCACGACGAGGCGGTTCCCTGGCTGCTTCAATACATTCAAGACAAGGATCTCTGGCATTGGGCGCTCCCGGGGAGCCGGGAAATCAGCGCAGCGCTGGCGTCCTATCCGTTTGATTTTCCCCTTTGGGACTCATTCGACCAGCAGGAGTTGGAAGGGGAAGGCCGCGCGATTCTGCGGTACGAGAACGAGTTGGTTACCAAACTCGCCGCTCAGGCGGTTCTCGTGGCCTTCGAAGGCGCCGTGGTCCCCGCCGCCCACAGCCCGATTCTCACCAGCCAGATCGGCGAACGGCTGTCTTCCGCCCATCCGTTTTGCATCATCTGGCATGATCGGAACGGCCGGCGCTATTACAGCATGCGGTCGCGGGAAGACGGCACGGATGTGGGGCGAATCGCATCCTCCTTCGGAGGCGGCGGGCACACGCACGCGGCGGGCTTTTCGATTCCATTGCAGGCAGACGGATCCATTCCCGACAATCCCAGACTCCCGCGCCTTCTTGTATAACTCCACCGAACTTTTGCACGCGATATTCAGATGTTGCCCCTGAACGACGATAATCCCGCTGAAATCACCCCGGTCGTGACCATCACATTCATCGTGACCTGCGTATTGGTGTTTTTTTATCAGAGCTCGCTGCCGCCCCGCCTCGGCGAGCAATTCGTTTTCCAATACGGCGCAATCCCTGCCCTGCTCTTCGGCCACGCGGTCCCGCCCAGCGAGTGGGCGCCGACTCCTCCTGCCGCCACACTGCTTACCA
>DASSBQ010000021.1:0-3394 GCA_035698625.1 Nitrospiraceae bacterium | reverse complement strand
ATGGTGCTGGATACAAGGATGTAGCTAGAGATGGAGGGAGACATGCAAGACCTCGACGAAGAGCGGAGTGAACAAGCAACACGCGTACAGAACGGGAAGCTCAACTTCTCCCGCTACATGATCGGGGGATTGTGTCTGATATTGTTCCTTGCGCTGACGGGGGTCGGGTATGTTCAGGTCGAGGAGCGGCGCGGAGGCGGGCTCCGACCGTTTGTGTCCGCTGAGAACAAGCGGTGCATCGATTGCCATACGGCCAAAGATGTCGCGATCGGCGGGATTAACGATTGGAAGGTCAGCCGCCATGCGCCGAAGGGCATCGGGTGTGTGGAGTGTCATCGCGCCGAGAAAGGCGACGCGGACGCCTATGACCATGAGGGGTTCCTTATCTCCACATTGGTCACTCCCAAAGACTGCATGCGCTGCCATGACAGAGAAGCGAAGGACTTTGCCAGATCTCATCATGCCAAGGCTGCGCAGTTTACCGGGTCCCTCGACAACTTTCTCGGGAACGTCGTGGAAGGGCCGGAGGTCGTGACCACCGGGTGCGCCGGCTGTCATGGAAGCGTCATCAAGGTGATGGAAAAGGGAAAGCTCCACCCGGCCACCTGGCCGAATTCGGGGATCGGACGCGTGAATCCGGATGGCTCCAAAGGCACCTGTTCCGCCTGCCATGCGCGGCACAGTTTCTCTATAGCCCAAGCTCGGCAACCAGAGAGTTGCGGCCGCTGCCACATGGGGCCCGACCATCCGCAGATCGAAGCCTATTATGAGAGCAAGCATGGCGTCATGTATGACGCGAACAAGGAAAAGATGAAGTTGGCGGATCCGTCGGAGAAATGGCGTCCGGGAAAGGATTACCTTTATCCGACTTGCGCCACCTGCCACATGAGCGCGACCGGGACGCAGGAGGTCACGCACGATGTCGGCGATCGGATCAGTTGGACCCTCCGTCCGGTTATTTCAACGCGACTGGAGAATTACGAGGACCGGCGGAAGGCTATGAGACAGGTCTGTTCCTCCTGTCACAGCGAGCAGATTGTGGAGCGGTTCTTTACCTCGATGGACCAAGGGATCAACTTGTACAACAACAAATTCGGCAAGCCGGCGATGGCGGCGATGGACAAGTTGCTTGAGATGAAAAAGATCACGCCAACCCCGTACGATGAACAAATCGAGTGGATATTCTATGAACTGTGGCACCACGAGGGGCGGCGAGCCAGACACGGGCTCTCCAAGATGGCGCCCGACTATGTTCATTGGCAAGGGTTCTATGAAGTCGCCAAGAGTTTCTATACGAAGTTCCTGCCGTTAGTGCGCGAGCTGTCGCCACAGGTGGCGGAAGAGATGCTCCGCAAGGAGGGGCACAGGTGGATCGAGAAGGGGCTGACCGAGGATGAGATTGCCGAGATGGTTCAGTTTTATGAGAAGGAGATGCAGGGCAAACGAGGAGGAGGATGAGGATGGGGAGGAGCGTGGCCGCATGAACAAAATCGAACTGCTGAAACAGGAACGAGACGGTCTGGACGTCAAGGAATTAATCGCGGGTTATGCCCGAACAGGATGGCAGTCCATCGCTGAATCCGACGTCCAGCGTCTGAAATGGTACGGCTTGTTTCTGCGGAATCCGACGCCGGGCCATTTCATGATCCGGGTTCGCATTCCGGGCGGAAAAACCAATTCCTATCAATTGCGCGCACTGGCCGGCATCGCGGCGTCCTATGGCAATGGCTTGCTGGATTTGACGACCCGGCAGCAAGTGCAGCTCCGCCACATCTCGATCCAGCACGTCCCGGTTATTTTCAATAAGCTTGAAGAGGTGGGGCTGACGTCGCTTCAAACCGGCATGGACAATGTCCGGAACATCATGACGTGTCCGGTCGCCGGCCTGAGCCCGGATGAGCTGTGCGATGCGACGCCGATTGCGCGGGTGCTCGATGATGAGATTCTCAATAACCGCGAGTACTCCAACTTGCCCCGCAAAATGAATATTGCGGTCACCGGGTGTCCGGATAACTGCCTGCATGCGGAAACGCAGGATTTGGCGCTCGTGCCGGCCTATCACGATATCGGCCATGACAAATGTTTCGGCTTTAACATTTTGGCCGGCGGCAAGCTCGGATCGGGAGGGTATCGCATCGCCGGCCCGCTCGATATATTCGTTAATTCGGCCGAAGCCTTCGACGTCTGCCGCGCCGTGGTCCGGCTCTATCGTGACCATGGGCCTCGCGAAAACCGCACGCAAGCGCGCTTGGCTTTTTTGCTCGATGAATGGGGGGCCGAACGATTTCGGCAAGAAGTCGAGCGCCTGGTGGGACGGACACTCTCACCCGCCGGAATCGACGCGCGCAAAAGCGCGGAAAAAGACCATGTCGGTATTTTCCGCCAGCAACAACGGGGCATGAATTATGTCGGGTTGAAGATTCTGGTGGGCCGGATCACAGCCGAGGACGTGCACGGGATCTGCGCGTTGGCGGAGCGATATGGGTCGGGCGAGATGCGCTTGTCGCCCAGTCAAAGCATCATGATCACCAATGTCGGTGATCGGAAGGTCGGTGACTTGGCGCAAGAACGCCTGGTGCAGCGTTTCTCGTATAACCCATCGCCGCTCTATAAAGGCTTGGTGAGCTGCGTCGGTAATGACTATTGCAATTTATCGGTTATTGAGACTAAGAGCCGGGCGGTAGAAGCAGCCAAGCATTTGGAAGGGAAACTGAATCCGAATTTAAAACCGATCACGATGCATTGGTCCGGTTGCCCGGCCGGTTGCGGCAATCACTTGGTAGCCGATATCGGCCTGCTGGGAAAGAAGTGTAAAGTGGACGGCAAGGTGGTGGATGCCGTGGACATTTTCGTGGGAGGCAGATCAGGCGTTGACCCTAAAATGGCCGTGAAGATCATGGAGGATGTGCCATGCGATAAACTGCCGGCGGTGCTGGAGGGATTGGTCCCCTACCACACGCGGGAAAAGATGCATCGGGTACGCGGCGGTAGTTCAAGAAGAACCCCTCCGGGGCCGCCTCGGCAGAATATCGGGGCGACTGAACTCGAGCGGATGCCCGGATAAAGCCTTGCAACCCCCCGGAGCAGCCGATCGGATAGTATTGCGCTGGACAACGGCCACGTCTCAAGGTTGACCCAACTGAAGACAGGCTATTGAGCCACTTCGTCGGTTACGCTATTCTCTCGCCTCGACCTTCACTTGGAGGATGCATGCCGAAGAAAATGAAAATCGCAATTACGCGCGGGCTTATGCTCGATCGCCATATCGAACAGTTCCGGCAGAAACTCAACACTTTTCCCGCCTTGCTGGCTAGAAAACGATCTGCCGGATCGCTCGAACGGTTCGATGAGGATGCCGAGGAATTGATCGGAGAGGTGTTCGGCGTTTCATCGA
>DASSBQ010000020.1:0-3609 GCA_035698625.1 Nitrospiraceae bacterium | reverse complement strand
CGAACGTCGGGCAAAACTACAGGAGGCGCTTGATCGCGCCAAGGCGAAATCCGACACGGCGGCAAAAGAACGTGATGCCAAAGTGAAGGCGCTTCAAGAGAAAGCCGCTCACGCCACAGCCGACATGAAGGTGCAATATGAAGCACGCATCGGACAGCTTCGCGCCGCGTATGACGAACGCGTCAAGAAATTGAAAGAGCTCGTGACCTAATGACCGTCCTTTCTCAACGCAGCTGCTCTCGATGTTGCTATCAAACCCGGCAATGGCTCACTGCGACAGCATGGACGGCCCATCGTCAAAGACGCTCAAAGAACTCTCACGGAAAAATGTAGGTCCGGTTCTGAAGTGGGTTTGTGCGGACAAAGAGCCAATCCGCAAGGCGTTCGAAATGACACCGGCGGTTCGCAGCGAAAGCGACGCCGCGTGCGATGGGGTATGTGACCGCTTCTCTCGGCTAACAGACGCATGCACAACAAGTCGCTTACGGCCGACAATTAAGCCACCATCACCGGAATTCTGTGCGGTCTTGCATCTACTACGCCGGCGCTCTGGCCAAACAATAAAGGACAGCTGAACCAACCAAGGCCGGCAGGTGGGCCTGTTTCAAAGAATACCAACAGATTTCGATATGCCTCTTTTCTCCATTCTCGATCTTGCATTTGTTTCGACTGGCCAAACCCCGGCTGACGCCTTAAGAAACTCGTTAGACCTGGCGCAGCATGCTGAGCGGTGGGGATATCACCGCTTTTGGCTCGCCGAGCATCACAATCTGGTCGGCATTGCCAGTGCGGCAACGGCGGTCGTGATCGGGTATATTGCCGCAGGCACGCGCGCGATCCGCGTCGGGGCGGGCGGCATCATGTTGCCGAACCATGCGCCGTTGGTGGTGGCTGAACAATTCGGCACCCTGGGATCGCTGTATCCGGGGCGGATTGATCTCGGCCTTGGGCGCGCACCGGGAACCGACCAGCGTACTGCGCGAGCATTGCGGCGGAGTATGGCAAGCGCGGACAGTTTTCCTCAGGATGTGCTGGAGCTGCAGGCGTTCTTCGGATCCGTGCAGGAAGGTCAGACGGTTCAAGCCGTCCCCGGCGCGGGACTCAATGTGCCGCTCTGGATCCTCGGATCGACATCGGTCGGGGCGCAGCTTGCCGCCATGCTCGGGCTTCCCTATGCATTTGCCTCGCATTTCTCGCCGGGCGCATTGATCCAGGCGCTGCAAACCTATCGCAGCACGTTCAAGCCGTCGCAGCAACTGGATCGGCCTTACGCGGCGGCCGGGGTCAATGTCTTCGCCGCGGACACCGACGCGCAGGCTCGCCGGCTCTTTACGTCTGCGCAACAGCAATTCACCAATCTTTTCCGCGGCACGCCCGGCCGGCTTCAGCCACCCATCGATGACATCGAAACCTACTGGACGCCGACAGAGAAGTCGCAGGCTTCTGCCATGCTCACGTATTCATTCGTCGGCTCGCACGAAACCGTGCGCCTTGGTTTACAGCAGTTCATCGAACAAACGGGTGTTGACGAAGTGATTGTCGTTTCGGCGATCTACGACCATACTGCGCGGCTTCGCTCTTATGAAACGCTTGCAGACATCGTTTCTAAGTGGCCTTCCACGGCCAGGACAACTGACGGCTCATGAACCGAGACAGTGCACATGCGTCAGGCAGCGGACTGCTTGTTCCCGGTCGTCACTGCGGCCGTCCGGCGCGTTCGCCACGCGGGAGGGCCTGACCCCGAGATGATACGGCACTACGATCCCGCCGACATAAGGAGGAGGCGGAGCGAGACCTGACGACGACCAAACGGGAGACCTGGGACCATACCCCAGTAACATGAACATGTAACGGCGAAAGCCGGAGAGCGGTCACCAGACGCCGGTGACCGCCCTGCTATTCAAGGAGCTCGGAATCGTGGTTCAGGAGGGATGCCTAGTAGAGACCGGGCCTGCAAACGGGTAGCGTACGCGAGGGAGATATCGTGTGCCCTCTTGACATTTTAGAGATATCGAAACGTTTAGTCACTTCATGGAGCACAGACCAGGCATACAAATTGGAGCGGCATTCCCGGATGATGAGCTTCCGGATCAGACGAAACTCCAAAGAAGTCGCGCCATTTCTGCCCCAAGGACGTCGTCAGCTTCGGACCTGCGTGGCACCTGATCGCAGGACTGGAGACGAGCGGGACTCTTTTCTCCTTAATAGGAAGACATTGGCTGAAGTCTTCAAATCGCGGGGTAACGATGTCTGCCAGAGACATGGGCCGACACGCTCATTACTCATGGCGAACACAAGGAACAGCGGGAGAGAGCGGCTGTTCCGCCGGATGCCGGCCAGAAAGACAGCCAGTCCGGCAGTCAGGATAGGTTCACTATCGATCGAGCGCGCCATCCCCCCAATGCCGGCTGAATCGGACAAATTGTGACCTCTTAGATACGCGCGGCGCGAAGATGGAGCGCCGGCATAAAGGAGATACACGATGAAGATCGCATTGATCGGCGCTACCGGATTTGTCGGATCGGCCATTTTAAAGGAAGCATTGGATCGCGGCCATGAGGTCGCGGCGATCGTGCGACATCCGGAAAAGCTACAGTCGCATCCGAAGCTCCACCCTCAAAAAGGAGACATCTACAACGCAGATGAGGTGGGCCGGTTAGTCGCGGGTCACGACGCCGTGATCAGCGCCTTCAATCCAGGGTGGGGCGATCCTGATATCTACAACCAGCAGGTGAAAGGAACAGAGGCCATCATCAAAGGCGTGAAGAAGACCGGTGTCAAGCGCGTCCTCTGGGTGGGTGGAGCGGGCGGCTTGGAGATCAAGCCGGGAGTCCAGTCGGTGGACACTCCGGAGTTTCCAAAAGACTGGAAACAGGGCTCACTGGCAACCCGCGAGGCGTTGAATCTGTTGCGCAAAGAATCAAGCTTGGATTGGTCTTATCTCTCCCCTTCCGCCGATTTGTCCCCCGGCCAACGCACCGGAAAGTTCCGGCTGGGAAAGGACCAATTACTGACGGATGCAAACGGCAAGAGCCGCATCTCGACTCAGGATTATGCGATGGCGATGATCGATGAAGTGGAAAAGCCGACGCATATCCGACAACGCTTCACAGTCGGGTATTGATGGCTTGCAACATTGGGCGGAGATCTTTTCCGGCGACTCATTCGTCACGGGAGGCTTATGAAAAAGCACGCCAAGCATATAAACCGGCGAAAGTTTTTACAGGGCAGCCTCGCTTCGATGGCATTGGGGACCGCCTCCCTGGTTCTATCCACCGCGCAGGGTGAAGACAAGTTTTCCCCTGTGCAAACCGCGCGAGCGTCCGGAGGGAATGGAACGAGCCTCGCACGTAGCGAGCCGATGAAAGACTTTCTAGATCGGATCGGCGGCACCCGAAGCGACGCCGGCCATCGAAGTCAACTCATCCTCCGACGGATCGTGTCCGATCTCTTTCGCACGATAGAGGATTTCGACGTCCAACCGGACGAGTTCTGGGCCGCGGAGGATTTTCTCACCGCGACTGGGCAGGCCCGCGAGTTTGGCCTCATCTCCCCAGGTCTCGGGTTCGATCACTATCTGGACCTGCGCATGGATGCGGCCGACCGGGA
>DASSBQ010000019.1:0-5292 GCA_035698625.1 Nitrospiraceae bacterium | reverse complement strand
CCACTTGGTCGGTTTTAAAGCCGCGTTGACCAGAACGATCAATACATACGCCGGCGCCAATGATTTGTTGAAGAAGGAAGTGGAGTCGCTGGCCGGAGACGACGTCCGCGAAGGATTGACCGCTGTGGTCAGTGTCAAGGTTCGGAATCCTCAGTTTGAAGGACAAACCAAGGCCAAGCTGGGCAACAGCGAAGTGAAGGGCATCGTGGAGGCGGCGGTGAATGAGGCGCTCGGTACCTATTTTGAGGAGAACCCGCCCGTCGCGCGAAAGATTATCGGCAAAGCGGTGGATGCAGCGCGGGCACGTGAAGCGGCCCGCAAGGCTAAGGAATTGATCCGCCGGAAGAGCGCCTTGGATGGCGGTTCACTGCCGGGCAAGCTGGCCGATTGCGCCGAAAAGGACCCCGCGCTGAGTGAAATTTTTATCGTCGAGGGAGATTCCGCCGGCGGGTCCGCCAAACAGGGCCGGGATCGCCGTTTTCAGGCCATTCTGCCGTTAAAGGGCAAGATCCTCAATGTCGAGAAGGCCCGATTCGACAAGATGCTCACGAGCGATGAAATCCGAACGTTGATCATGGCGCTTGGAACCGGCATCGGCCGCCGGAAAGAAGACAGCGAGAAGGTCGACAAAGAAGTGTTCGACATCGCCAAGGCGCGTTACCACAAAATCATCCTGATGACGGATGCCGACGTGGACGGCAGTCATATCAGAACGCTCTTGCTCACCTTTTTCTTTCGACAGATGCCGGAATTGCTTGAACGGGGCTATATCTATATCGCCCAACCGCCGCTTTTCAAAGTGAAGAAAGGAAAGACCGAACGGTACCTCAAGGACGAGACGTCGTTGAACGACTATCTTGCCGATTTGGCCGTCGAGGACGTGGAACTGTATCTCGAGAGCGCGGGCGAATATGTGAGCGGACGCCGGCTTCTGCCTATTTTAAAGAAGCTCATCGCGTTCGAGAGCCTGTTGGGCAAGGTCAACAAGAAATTTCACGAAGCCAACATTCTCCGGGCCTTCGTCGATCAACCGGCGCTCGATCGCGATCTGCTCAAGAACCACGCTGCCTTGAGCACGGTCGTCTCCGATGTCAAACAGGCGTTGGCGCTGGTCTATCCGAAGGCCGTGACGACCATTGATATTCTGGAAGACGAAGAACACCAGGAGGACAAAATCGTGTGCCGGATCCCGACGAACGGGATGGTGCACCGGTTCGAGGTCAATCACGAGTTGGTGGGCTCGGCCGACTTTCGGGAACTGCAGAAGTTGGCTCCGACGGCCATCGGCCTGGGCAAAGCGCCGTATAAGCTGAAAATGAAAGGCGCGGAACTTCACAAAACCGGCACCGCCGAGGTTGTACAGGCCATTCTGGAGCAGGGCAAGCAGGGCTTGAATTTGCAGCGATATAAGGGCTTGGGAGAAATGAATCCGGGTCAGCTCTGGGAGACGACCATGGATCCCGAGAAACGGACGTTGCTCCGAGTGACGCTCGAGGATGTGACCGGCGTGGACGAAATCTTCACGATCCTGATGGGCGATGAAGTCGAGCCGCGACGCAATTTCATTCAACAACACGCGCTGGAAGTCCGAAACCTGGATGTGTAGAGAGCATGCGATCATGTACGATTTGTGATTGTGTGATGTCGTCAAGGTCCACGACGCGAAGAATAATGAGGTGCGCGAGTCGGTGAGCGCCCAGTGTCTTGGAATCTTTGTGGACGCCGCCGAGTTGGTGAGGCGGCAGTTCTCAAATCCCCAGATCACCACGTCACCAATTGTCCTTATCACGCGTTGATGCGAAAGAGGAACGAGGCACGAGGAGAAGATGCCGCCTGATGAACGCCTAGGACAAATCGCGATCGAAGACGAAATGCGTTCGTCTTATCTCGACTATGCGATGAGCGTCATCGTGGGCCGAGCACTGCCCGACGTTCGAGACGGCTTCAAGCCGGTGCACCGCCGGATCCTCTTCGCGATGAACGAGATGGGACTCGCATCGAACCGCGCCTACCGGAAGTCCGCCAAAATCGTGGGCGAGATCATGGGGAATTATCATCCTCATGGCGACGCGGCCATCTACGACACCCTCGTTCGCATGGCGCAGGATTTCACCATGCGCTACATGCTGGTAGACGGTCAAGGCAATTATGGCTCCATGGACGGCGATCCGCCCGCGGCGATGCGCTATACCGAAGCGCGCATGACCAAGCTGGCCGAAGAGATGCTGGCGGACATCGACAAGGAGACGGTGGATTTCGGGCCCAATTACGACGAATCCCGGCAGGAGCCGCTGGTCCTGCCGGCGCGGGTTCCTAATCTCCTCATCAACGGAGCCGGCGGCATCGCCGTCGGATACGCGACCAACATCCCCACGCATAACATCACCGAAGTCGTGGATGGCCTGCTTCTCTTGCTGGAAAACCCGGATGTGACGATCCCGCAGCTCATGAAAAAGATCCCGGGGCCCGACTTCCCCACGGCGGCGTTCATTTATGGAACGGAAGGCATCAAGAAGGCCTATGAAACCGGCCGCGGGTTGCTGACCTTGCGTGCCAAGGCCGCGATTGAAACCGACGAACGGACGGACCGGGAACGCATCATCGTCACGGAGATTCCCTATCAGGTCAACAAGGCGGGGCTGATCGAAAAGATCGCGGATCTCGTGCAGGAGGGCCGGCTGGAAGGCATTGCCGACATCCGTGATGAATCGGATCGGGAAGGGGTCCGTGTCGTCATCGAGCTCAAGCGCAATGAGATTCCCTTGGTCGTGCTCAACAATCTGTACAAGCACACCCAACTCCAGACCACGTTCGGCGTGATCATGCTGGCGCTGGTGAATAATCGTCCCGAAGTCCTCAACCTGAAGCAGATCCTGTCGGCCTTCGTCGAGCACCGCCGTGAAGTCGTCGTCCGCCGGACGGCATATGAATTGCGGAAAGCGGAGGAGCGGGCCCACATCCTGGAAGGCCTGAAGATCGCGCTCGACAATCTCGATGCGGTCATTGTCTTGATTCGCGGATCGCAATCGCCGGATGTCGCGCGCGCCGGGTTGATGGGCAGGTTCGGCCTATCGGAGATTCAGGCCACGGCCATCCTGGAGATGCGCTTGCAGCGGCTCACCCAATTGGAACGCACCAAGCTGGTCGACGAATACCGGGAAATTCTCAAACAGATCGAGTATCTCCGTTCGGTGTTGGGCAGCGAGGCGCTGGTCCGCAAGATCATTAAAGATGAATTGGTCGAGATCCGTGAATCATATAAGGACGAGCGAAGGACTCAGATCGTCAAGGAAGAAGCCGAGTTGACCGTCGAGGATTTAATCGCCGACGAAGAAGTCGTCGTCACGATTTCACATGCGGGGTACATCAAGCGGAATGCCGTCACCCTTTACCGGGCGCAGCGCCGCGGCGGCAAGGGCAGGATTGCCATGGGTATAAAAGACGAGGATTTCGTCGAGACGTTATTCACCGCCTCGACGCATGACTCGCTCCTGTTCTTCACTGATGCCGGCAAAGTCTTCTGGCTGAAGGTGCATGAGATTCCGGAAGCGAGTCGCGCGGCGAAAGGCAAGGCATTGATCAATCTGCTGGCGCTCTCGAAGGATGAGAAGGTTACCGCCTCGCTGCCGGTGAAGGAGTTCCGCGACGACCGGTATGTCATCATGGCCACGAAGCTGGGCGTGATTAAGAAAACGGAGCTGTCGGCCTACGCGAATCCGCGGCAAGGCGGCATCATCGCGTTATCATTGGACGGCGGCGACAAGCTCATCGGGGTGGAGTTGACGGACGGCGAACGGGAGATTCTGCTCGGCACCCGGAAGGGCATTACCATCCGGTTCAAGGAAGAAGAGGTCCGTGCGATGGGCCGCACCGCACACGGCGTCCGGGGCATTACCTTGGAAGCCGGTGATGAAGTGATCGGCATGGAGACCATCACACCCGATTCCACCACGGCCATCCTGACCGTCACCGAAGGAGGCTATGGCAAGCGGACGCCCGTCACCGAATACCGAGTCCAAGGCCGAGGCGGCAAAGGTATCATCAGCGTAAAAACCACGGAGCGGAACGGCCTCGCGGTGGGGTTTCTTCAGGTCCGCGATGAAGACGAGATCATGCTGATGGCGGCCATGGGAAAAGTGCTGCGTTGCAAGGTCGATGATATCCGCGAGATCGGCCGGAACACTCAAGGCGTTCGCCTCTTGGATCTCGAAGGAGATGAAGATCGAGTCGTGGCGGTCGCTCGCCTCGTCGAACGTGAAGGTGTCCTGGAGGAGACTGAAGGCGGCTGAGGTCCGGCGACACTTCTTTGCGTGATCCCCCCGTACGGTTCTATCCTGTCTCATGCACGATGATCAGCCATCTCCCGACAGTCGCGCCCTGAAGAACCCCAAGCGCCCGCTGGATACGGTGGTGAAATTGGCTCTCGGCGTGCTTTTTGGATCGTTCGCTCTCATCTGGGGCGGCATGTTCCTCAGCCGCCCGGACCGATCCATTCCTCCCTATAGCATCGGATCGCAGGAAGGCACCGCCGTTGCCGTCCATGTCCCGGCATGGACCAGCGATACCGAGATCGAGACATTGATCGGTCGTTTCCGCAAAGTGGGCCGCGAAAGCCGCAATTTCGGTCTCATGAAAATTCAGCCTACCACGCCGGGCGACCCGAATGGGCGCTATCGGCGAATCGTCATTTATATTTTCACTCATGAGGACTGGACTGAGCCGGACGTCCTGCGCCGCTATGTAGCCGGGAGCGACCAAGCGATCGTGGAAGGATTCAACAAATCGTTGCGCGGATTCTATCGCTTGGATGGATCCGAAGAAGAAGGCCGGATCGGTCCGTTGGTGCGAGGGGGGGATACGGCTGCGACGGCCGCGTATTCCCGGGAACTGTTCAAGGGCTTCATCGCTGCCGCTCCGTAACCGGATTCGTCCGAAACAGCGCCCCGGCCATAACGGCGGCGAGACGTTCGCGTAGCGCGAGGTCCTGCACCGCCTGTGCATACAAGGCGGCTTCTTCCTTGGCCGTGGCGGACGGCTCCATCTGATCCAGGACAACATCAGCGGACCGGCATGCTGGAGCCGAGCCATCCGGCACCTCTCCGATGCGAAGAATGATTTCGGAGACCAATGGTTCGCCTGCCGCAGCGTTGATTTTGTGAAGCAGCTCCGGTTTCAGGAATGTGAGCTGCTGAAGCCAGACCGAATGCCGGACATGGACCACCAACTTTTTGAATCGGATGTGCTGCGGTCTCGTGTGCGCGGCAATCTGCTCCCCCACGATGTCGACCCATT
>DASSBQ010000018.1:0-7778 GCA_035698625.1 Nitrospiraceae bacterium | reverse complement strand
GCGTCGGCAAGCTTGGACTCGAGTTCGATCAGTCGCGCTTCGATGAAGCCTTGGCGTTCCTTGGCCGCGTCATACTCGGCGTTCTCGCTCAGGTCCCCGTGGGCGCGCGCCTCCGCGATGGCCTCAATCACTTTCGGCCGTTCCACTTTACGCAGGCGAGCCAATTCCGCTTTGAGCGCTTCATATCCCTTCTTCGTGATCGGTGTCGGCATTACTCCCCCGGATCGTGGTTAACAATAGCGTGTCGTCGGCTTCTGATGCTATCGAATGCCGTGATATTCCTGAAGCGATCGGATGGCCAATCCTTTTTTTATCACGGCCTCGATTCCCATCACGGCGGCCAGAGCGCCTCTCATGGTCGTATAATACGGCACGCCCTTATGGAGCGCTTCCCGTCTGATGGAGAGCGAATCTGCCTGGGCCGCGGCGGTTTTGACCGTGTTGATGACCAACGCCACGTCGCCGTTCTTAATATGGTCCACAATGTGCGGCCGCCCTTCCTGCACCTTGTTTACCGTCTCGACGGTTATGCCGTTCTCGCGCAAATACTCCGCCGTGCCGGACGTCGCGGTGATGCGGAAACTCACCCCGCCGAGCCTGGTCGCCACCTCATAGGCAAGCTGACGGTCTTCCTGTTTGACGCTGAGGAAGGCGGTCCCGGCGGTCGGTAACATGGCACCTGCGCCGGCCTGGGATTTGACAAAGGCCCAGCCGAAATCGCTGTCGATGCCCATGACTTCCCCGGTGGATTTCATTTCGGGGCCCAATAGCACATCCACGCCGGCAAACTTGGTAAAGGGAAACACGGCTTCTTTGACGGACAAATGCGCCGGTGTAGGCACATCCGTGAAATGCAGGTCGGACAGGGTTCGGCCGACCATCACCTTCATCGCCAATTTCGCCAACGGAACACCGATCGCTTTGCTCACAAACGGGACGGTCCGCGATCCCCGCGGATTCACCTCCAAGACAAAGACCGTGTCATCCTTGACCGCAAACTGCGCATTCATCAACCCTACCACTCCGAGTTCCAGCGCCAAGGCCGTCATCTGCCGTCGGATTTCTTCGATGATCGTCCGATCCAATGTGTAGGGAGGAAGCGAACAGGCGGAATCGCCGGAATGAACTCCCGCCTCTTCAATATGCTCCATAATACCGGCCACGACCACGGTCCGGCCGTCTGAAATAGCATCGGCATCGACTTCAATGGCGTCCCGGAGGTATTGATCGATCAAGACGGGATGCTTCGGCGATGCCTTCACCGCCGAGCCCATGTATCCGAGCAGTCCCGGTTCGTCGTAAACAATTTGCATTGAACGGCCCCCAAGAACATAGGACGGGCGCACCATGACCGGATATGTGATGCCGGCCGCAATCCGGACCGCTTCCTCAACGGACCGAGCCGTACCGCTTTCGGCCTGTCGTAAGCCCAGCTTGTTGAGCAAATCGCGGAAACGCTCTCGATCTTCGGCGCGATCGATCGCATCCGGGCTCGTGCCGAGGATCGTGACCCCTGCTTGCGACAACGGCAGCGCCAGCTTGAGCGGCGTCTGACCGCCGAACTGGAGTACCACCCCGAACGGTCGCTCGCGCTCAATAATATTCAGCACGTCTTCCTCGGTCAGCGGCTCGAAGTAGAGCCGGTCGGAGGTATCGTAATCCGTGCTCACGGTCTCGGGATTACAGTTCACCATAATGGTTTCGATGTTCTCCTCGCGCAGCGCCATCGCCGCATGCACGCAGCAATAATCGAATTCGATTCCCTGGCCGATGCGATTGGGGCCCCCGCCGAGGATCATCACCTTCTTCCGGTCGGTCGGCCGCGATTCGCACTCCCGCTCATAGGTGGAATACAGATAGGGCGTATGGGCTTCGAATTCCGCCGCGCACGTATCCACGCGCTTATAGGTCACGCGTGCAAGCCCGCCCGCGGCACCGGTTCGTTGTTGCCGGACCGCCGCCGGAGCCATACCGGTCAATTGACCGATCCGCTCGTCTGAAAATCCGAGTCCTTTGGCCTGCGCGAGCAGATCATCCGGCATCGCGCCCCCCTCGCCACGCAATCCGGCCAAGCGGCGTTCAAACTCGACGATGTCGCGGATCTGCTCCAGGAACCAGGGATCGATTTTGGTGAGCGCATGCAATTCGTCATTGGTCATCCCCAAGCGGATCCCATCCGCCACCCGCCAGAGCCGGTCCGGAAACGGAGTGCGAATGGCCGTGCGGATCCGTTCCAGCAACTCCTCTCCATTCGCCTCCGGAGGGAGACCGTGGTCCAGATTCATTTTGGATGTCAGGCCGAATTGGTCGACCTCCAGCGAGCGGATGGCCTTCTGCAGGGATTCCTTAAATGTCCGGCCGATCGCCATGACCTCGCCCACGGATTTCATTTGGGTCGTCAGCGTGGGATCGGCGCCAGGAAATTTCTGGAAGGCAAATCGGGGAATCTTGACGACGACGTAATCGATGGTCGGTTCGAAGGAGGCTTTCGTCACACCGGTAATATCATTCTGAATCTCATCCAGCGTGTACCCCACCGCCAACTTGGCCGCGATCTTGGCGATCGGATAGCCCGTCGCCTTGGACGCGAGGGCGGAGCTCCGGGACACGCGGGGATTCATCTCGATCACGACCATGTCACCGTTGGCAGGATTGATGCCGAATTGGATGTTGGACCCGCCCGTGTCCACGCCGATTTCCCGGATAATCCGAACGGCGGCATCCCGCATCAGTTGATATTCCTTGTCGGTCAATGTCATAGCCGGGGCTACGGTAATGCTGTCGCCCGTGTGGATGCCCATGGGGTCCAGGTTCTCAATCGGACAGACAATGACAACGTTGTCCTTCAAGTCCCGCATGACTTCCAGCTCAAACTCTTTCCAGCCGATCACCGACTGCTCGATCAAGACTTGGCGCACGGGGCTCATGGCCAAGCCCCACTCCACATGCTGCCGAAACTCATCAATGTTGTATGCAATATTGCCGCCGGTTCCACCCAGCGTGAAAGAGGGGCGGACAATCGCCGGAAACCTGATCGATTTCACTTGCTCTTCCGCTTCGAATAATGAGGTCGCGACGGCACTGTCCGGAACCTTGAGACCGATGCGCCACATGGCCCGCCGGAATGCATCACGATCTTCCGCCTTATGGATTGCGTCGGCGGAGGCACCGATAAGCTTGACACCGTACTTTTCGAGGACGCCGCGTTTCGCCAAGCCGACGGCCGTGTTGAGCGCGGTTTGTCCGCCCATGGTCGGAAGCAGCGCGTCGGGTCGCTCGCATTCGATGACTTTCTCCACCACCTCCAACGTGATAGGTTCCACGTAGGTGCGGTCGGCGAAATCCGGATCTGTCATGATGGTGGCCGGATTGCTGTTGATCAACACGACCCGGTAGCCCTCTTCTTTCAAGGCCTTGCAGGCCTGTGTCCCCGAATAATCAAACTCGCAAGCCTGTCCGATGACGATCGGCCCGGAGCCGATCAGAAGAATAGATTCAATGTCTGTGCGGCGCGGCACGGAAAACCTCGTTCGATTGAATTAACCGGTATGCGGAAGCGTATCCGGCATAGGGCCGATGGGGGGCCGGTATGGTTGAACCGGTCCATGTGGCTGCGCCGGGACGCCGCTTGGATTGTAGTGCTTCATCGCCTCCGGCACCCAGGCCTCGATCTGATTGATGCGGGTGACATCGGACGGGTGCGTGGACAAGAACTCGGGAATCGCTTGTTGCGACCGAAAACAGAGTTTGCCGATCATCGCGCGAGGACAGCCGCTCATCCGCTCCCAAAACGCCACCGATTCGCTCGGATCATAGCCGGCTTCCGCCATAAGGCGCAGGCCGATGTAGTCCGCCTCCGATTCCTGTTTGCGGTTGAACGGGAGCGAGACACCGACTCCGTAGGCCGTCATGGCGGCCATCGCCGCATCGGCTCGACCCGTCGCAGCTCCGGCGGCCAGGGCGCCGAGCTGCCCGATCTGCTCCAGAATACCGCGGCTCATGCGCTCGGCGCCGTGCCGCTGAAGGGCGTGCGCGACTTCATGCCCCATCACCGTCGCCAGACCCGTCTCATTCTTCGTCACCTTCAGAATGCCGGTAAACACGGCAACTTTCCCGCCCGGCAAAGCGAAGGCATTAATGGTTTTGTCGTCCTGAATGACCGCGAATTCCCATTGGTACTCCGGTTTATTCGCAGCTTTGGCGATACGATTCCCCACCCGATGCACCATCTCGTTGATTTCCGGATTTTCACTCAATGGCGCCTGCCGCAAGACTTCACGGAATGCGCTCAGGCCCATGGCCATTTCTTTCTCTTCGGAGATATAGATGAGCTGTTCTCTGGCCGTCCCCGGCGCTCTGACACATCCGGTCAATGATTGAAGCAAGCCGGCCGCGCCGCCGATGCTCAGCGCCGATCCAAGTCCGCACAACACGCGCAGGCCGAGCCTCAACATGGCACGGCGCTCAAGCGAGCGAGCGAACAGTTCGTCGATCGAGAAGCGGGGCAATGATTCCATGGCAACTATTCAATCAGCAACCGGCCGCTACCGTCAACGAATCGGAACACATCTTACGGCATCCACAGGTACATGAACTGCGGGGTTCCCCCGCGCACGAGCGACAAGAGATCCAAATTCGCCAAATTTGCCACGCCCGCCCCATTCCCCATAAGCCGTGAGTAGACGTTGTTCTGGTATTCACCCGGCCGCCGGTACGTAATCACTTTCGCTTCGGTGAGGCCAGCCTTCTTCTTGGCCAGGTCCACCGCCTCATCCAGGTAGCCGATCTCGTCGACCAACCCCGATTGCTTCGCTTGTTCACCGGAGTAAATCCGCCCATCGGCCAATTTCTTGATCTCTTCCGCCGACAGCTTGGGACGCCCTTCCCGCACCACCTGAAGAAAGCGTTCATAAAATGAGTCGATCACGCTCTGAAAGATCGCCCGTTCCTCCGGCAACATCTGCCGAAAAGGCGATCCCATATCCTTGCGAGGCCCGGAGGTTACCGCATTGGTCTCCACGCCGACTTTTTCGAGTAATCCCCGCGCGTTCACCGTCAGCATGATCACGCCGATACTGCCGGTCACCGACGACGGGTGCGCCATCACGGCATCGGCGGCCGAGGCGATGTAGTAGCCCCCGGACGCCCCGACGTCCATAATGGAGGCGACGACCGGGATGTTGCGCGCAGTCTTGAAACTTTTCAATTCGTGATAAATGATGTCCGATGCCGTCACCGTGCCGCCCGGACTGTTGATGCGCACGACCATGGCCTTCACCCGCTCATCTTTAGCCGCTTTCGAGAGTTCCTCCTTGATGGTCGCAAGCAGGCTCGGATAGGTATAGAACCCTTCGCGGCTCTCCGAGCTGATGACACCCGACAAGTCCATCAAGAGAACCTTGTCTTTTCCGTCCCCGCTGACTTTGTATTCCTGGAGCGAAGAAGGCCCCGGTGGAAGATTGATGGTAATGCAGCCCGCGTGCAGGGGCGCGAGGAACAGCCCCAGGATCAATGCGGAAAGACGCCATAGGTTATCCATGAGTGTTCTCCATGAGCTGACCGAATTCTTCAAACAAATAGGCGGAGTCATGCGGCCCCGGCGAGGCCTCGGGATGATACTGCACCGAAAAAACGGGCTGATCGAGACAAACTAATCCTTCCACCGACTCGTCATTGAGACTCGCATGGCTGATTCGCACCCGACCGAAGCCGGTGGATAGAATCGGCGCCTCGTCGTTTCCGGACCTGACGGAAGGACCTTTCACGGCGAAATTATGGTTCTGCGACGTAATTTCGACCCGGCCCGTTCGCAGGTCCAGCACCGGATGATTCGCTCCATGGTGGCCGAACTTCAATTTGTACGTCTGGAGGCCCAGCGCGAGGCCGAGGATCTGATGGCCGAGGCAGATTCCGAAGATCGGTTTGCGTCCGATCAGCTGCCGGATCGCCGCAACCGCGTAGGGCACGCCTTCCGGGTCACCCGGTCCGTTCGACAGAAAGATGCCGTCGGGACTCATGGCGAGCACCGCGTCGGCCGTGGTGGAGGCCGGCACCACGGTCACGTCGCAGCCGATATCGACGAGGCGCCGCAGAATGTTCTGCTTCACGCCGAAATCATACGCCGCCACTTTCCACCGCGGGCCGGAGGGCTGCGCTGCTCGTAATCCCTCTTGCTTCAACCGAGGCACCCAGGGGCCGCTGCCTGAAGTCCAGGGATACGGCGCGGCACAAGTCACGGCTGCGGCAAGATCACGCCCGATCATGCTCGGCGCCTGGCGAGCCTTCTCCGCGACGCGGCCGGGGTCCAAATCGCTCTGAGAAATCACCCCCGGCTGCGCGCCCTTTTCCCGCAGGTGTCTCGTAAGCGCCCGAGTATCGATCCCTTCCAGCGCCACCACTTTCGCATGCCGGAGATACTCGTCGAGACGGTGTTTGGTTCGCCAATTGCTGGCCAGCCCGCTGGCTTCTTTGACGATGAATCCTTCGGCCCACACTCGGCGTGATTCATCGTCCTCGGGGGTCAGCCCGTAGTTGCCGATGTGCGGGCAGGTCATCGTCACGATCTGCCCCTTATACGAGGGATCGGTCAGCACTTCCTGATAGCCGGTCATCGCCGTGTTGAAAACCACTTCTCCGCAGGTGTCCCCCTCATAGCCGAGGGCTGTTCCTTCGAAAATCGTTCCATCCGCCAGCGCGAGAATGGCTTTCTTCACGTCCGTCCTCTCTGATCCGCGTCGGTCATAACAATTCGCAATCGCTTTTCATCCGCTTTTTCATCGGTCGATCCATGAGTGCGCCCGTATGCCTGCCAATAAGATTCCGAGCCCCAGGTTCACGACATACAGCGCGCGCATCGGCCAGTGCAGCGCAAAAAAGGCCTCCAATGCCGCCTTTTTCTCCTCCCCGCCCTGTAAGGCAAATGCGGCCGCTTGAAGGGCCGCCGCCTGAGGATGCAGCACAAAGATAATCGTGCCGGCCACGATGGCCATAAGGCCAAGGACCATCCACTCTGCTTTCGTCACCGCGCATTCATAGGCGCCGCGTTGCTGGAACCAGGCGCGCCCGATAATGCCGATGACGAGGATCGCCAGGGCGATCAGAACGAGGCGATTGTACCCTTCAAACGAACGGGTCAAGAAGAAGCCGCCGCTCTCCTGTCCTCCGAATGTGTTGAAGACCGCCGGAATCACTGCGCCGATCAACACGATCAGCCCGCCGACCCAAGTCGCGAGCGCCGTGAGTTCTACGGTCGTCCAGATGACCAAGCCTCGTCGCAACGCATGTCCCACCGGCTATCGTCCGGCCTCGCCGGCATCGAAGACGATGCGGCCTCCGACGATCGTCATGGTCACAAGCCCTTTCACCTTCCACCCGGCAAACGGAGTATTGCGGCTCTTCGAACGAAACCGAGTCGGCTCGACTTCCCACTGTGTGTGAGGATCCACCAGGACCACGTCCGCGTCCGCTCCCGCCGCGAGCGTCCCCTTTTCCAATCCGAAGGCTTCCGCCGGACGGACCGTCAGTTTGGCGACGGCGGCCTCGAGATTCAAGACGCCTTCCTCCACCAGCGTCAGCGTCAGAGGCAGAGCCGTCTCCAGCCCGACGATCCCAAACGGCGCTTCCGTGAATTCCTGCTGCTTCTCTTGCGGGGCATGCGGCGCATGGTCGGTGGCAATGACGTCGATCGTGCCGTCGCGGAGGCCCTCTTTGATGGCCTGCACGTCCTGCCATGTGCGAAGCGGAGGATTCATTTTGGCATGGGTGTTATACCCGCGCGC
>DASSBQ010000017.1:0-5394 GCA_035698625.1 Nitrospiraceae bacterium | reverse complement strand
ATGCCCATGACCTCGGCGCCCGCTTTTCTGAAGTCTTCGTAAAGATCCGCCAGCTCCGCGAGTTCGGTCGGGCACACAAATGTGAAATCGCCTGGGTAAAACACAAGAACCAGCCATTGCCCGCGGTATTGTGTAAGGTTGATGGGACGGATGTTGTTCTGGTGAAAAGTCTGGAACGTGCCTTCGGGAATCGCCCGGCCGATAAGCTGCATGTTTCCTCCTTGTAAATGAAATAACCTCATTCAAATGTTTGTCGCGATTCGGTGGATTGTTCAAGCAGAAAGTAAGCGCTCCGGCTCGCTGCGCAACCGGCCGCATGGTTTCACTGCTCTTCCGGCCTGGACCGGCTAGGGAGGTGCCGAGTACTTCAGGCGAAACGCCGAGCGTACCGTAAAAAGACGATCTGCACGACATGGACGACATTGTTTACATTATCGACAGGAGGAACGCACATGAGATTCACTGAACAATTCCTGAAACGGCTGTTGGCGTTAAGCGTGCCGATCATGCTGACGGCAACGGGATGCGCGGAAAATAAGATTCCCCGTTCCTATAGCAAGCCGTCACCGCCTCCACTGGTCAGTGCAACACCGACGTTTGATCCGCTCAAACAACCGATTTCTCAGCCCGTGGAATCGAAAATGCCGTTCATCATCACAACCGATCTCACGCCGTTACAACAAGCGATCAAATCGGCCGTCCCCGAAGTGATTACCAACGCCAAACATCGCACGACCGGCGATGGGCGCTTCGATTTTGTCCGAGACGGTGAGCCGCAGGTCTCCATTCAGGACGGCTTGGTGGCGATCCGGGCCAATTATCGCGGCGACAATCGTGCGTCGGCGCTGGCGCAGGCCTGCCGGCCGGAGCAATATCGTGGAGTTCTTAACGGCAGCGGACAATTGAAAACTCAGCAGCAGGATGATCTCCTGGTCTTTCAGTTTGACCCGTCACAGGTCAATTTTGACGTAACCAGCCCCATCGACTCGACCTGTACACCATCTTTCGTGCCGGCGAAGGAACAGCTGCCGCAGACATTCGAGATTGTCGCCGTCCAACAGGATCTGGCCGATGCGGTTTCCCCGGATACGTTTTCCATTCCGCTCAGCCGGGTCTGGCAAGACCTCAGTAAGCCGGTCTCCGTGCCGGTTTCCTCGCTGAATACGCATCTCTGTCTCTACGGCCAGCCGTCCGAGCTGTCTTTGGGACCGCCTCGCGGGATAATGCAGCAGACAACGATTCATGGTGTGGCACGGCAGATGGCGACCGCCGCCTATGAGCCTCAATGCCAGACGACGTCCGTCAAACCCATCAAGATCGCGACGACAACTACCGAGGCGCCGACGGCCACGTCGCCTCAACAGAGACCGTTCAAAGTCCTGGCTGCGGTGCCGGTCCCGTATGCAATTCTTAATCAGGAGTTGCAGAGTCGCCTGTTCCATAAGCCGATCACCTTGGATCAGAATCGCGAGTCGGCGATGGTCGAACGCGTGACGGCGTCGGATGCGAATGGCCGTGTGCTGATGGCCGTGGAGACAACCGGAGGGCTGGACGGCACCATATACTATTGGGGCACGCCTCAATTTCAGGACGCCGGCAAATCCATCCGCATTCCGGACCTCCAAATGGCCAATGAATCCAAGCGCGCGCTGGATTCCATGCAAATGGGGTCGTGGCAACTGGTGGATCGCCAGTTACGCGAGCGGTTGCGCGATGCGGCGACCATCGATATTGCGAATCGCGTGGATCGCATGAAAACCGCCCTGTCGGGTCAACACCACGCGGGCGACCTCAATATGGACATGCTGATGGCTCGGCAACAGCCGGACCAGATTCGAACCACCAAGGACGGCCTGGTTGCCTCTTACTTTCTGGAAGGAACCGCAACTGCGACAGGGCGCGTGCCGGTCAACAATACTATGGCCGGTTCTCCTCTTACCCGTAAGGAGCGGCGTAGCGACCGGCCACAAGAAGCCGGAGGAGTCTTGGCTCCCGACACTCGTGGGATAACGTCTCCTTCTGACCGGCAGGTGATCGTTCCCTCGGATCGCGAAACTATGTCACCGTACGAGCGATAAAGTCGGTTGCTCCGCCGGCATGCGGGCGGTTCATTGAACCGCCCGCATGCCGCCACAAGCCGGCTCATGTCGCCATTTCCAATCTCAATTTACGCAACGTGTGGTCGGACGCTGGGAACCGCCAGAGGTTGCAGATACCGGCTGAATCCGGCGAAGGCGGGCTGATCCGGTGACAGAATGAAGATCCCCGCACTGCGCCCAAGGAGAAGCACCCATTCAGCGGCATGCCGAGCGAGCATTTCTTGACTGAGGCCGAGCCGCTGGTAAACGAAGGCGGCTTCACCTGTAACCACCACCGTCAAATGACCCGGGGTGGCTCCAAACGTGAAACTATATTCGTGGCCGGCTCGAAACACGAGGTGAAGGCCGTCTCCGGCTATAAACCCCATGTGACCACATCGCGGGCAACGCATTTGCGTAAGGCCGCTATTACCAGCAATCCCCGGTTTGTGCGATCCAGTGTCGGGACCCATATCTTGAGTGCAACTAAGATTCGGGCACATCGGCATCATCAATCACCCCGCGACGTCCAAAAGTTTCCCGCTTTATACTGTAGGAACATTCCTACATGGCCTAGCGTAATCCCTAGTTTCGATATTTTTGTTTGAAAGACGATCCATGGGGGACCCCCGCGATCTCGGATGAATCCAGTTAGTTCTCCAAATCTCTCGGCGAGCCCCTATTTGCCCTATATTTACCCTATCGGCATGCGAGGTTGAATCCTCAAGAGGGTTTCGCTAAGTTAGGGCCCGATGTCCCTCTCCCGCTCGCGTCTCATCTTTCTGGCCTGCGCGAGTGGGTTCCTTTACCCCTTATGCTTCCCGGCATTTAATTTAGGATATCTTGCCTGGATCGCTTTGGTTCCGCTCCATTTTGTGATCGACTATGCCGCCTCCTCTCGCCAGGCGTTCAGGCTTGGCTGGCTATCCGGAACCATTGCCTTTACAGGCACTATGTTCTGGGTGATCACCGCAATGCACCTGTATGGGAAAGTCCCCCTGTTTATTGCGGTGTTGATCATGTTTCTATTAACGATATATTTAGGTCTCTATTTCGCCCTCTACGCAGCGGCTCTCTGGTGGATCCGTAATACATTTCCCGCCTTTGGGCTGCTGCCGGCCCCATTTGTCTGGGTAACCCTGGAACTGATCCGCACGTATTTCCTATCCGGCCTTCCGTGGGTACTGTTTGGGTATTCTCAGCATCAATGGTTGCCCCTTATTCAATTAGCCGATCATTTTGGGGTCTACGGGGTGTCGTTTCTCCTGGTCTTGGTCAATGCCGCCCTCGCGGAAATGGTGGTCTGGGGGGTTAAGGTCTACCGGGGGTTCGCCCTCCGATCATTTCCATGGCCTTCGTCCGGGGCTGCGGCAGCCGGACTGAGTGTCGCCCTTCTCTACGGCACTACGGTGCTCGCCGCCGCAGGCCAGGTCCCGACCCGCGCGCTCTCGATCGGCCTGGTGCAGCCGAATGTCGATCAAGCCCAAAAATGGGACGTGGCCTTTCGCCACGAGACCCTCGACCGCTATGCGCGTCTGACGAACAGTATCGGCAAGGATCTGGATCTGGTGATATGGCCGGAGGCGGCAACGCCCTTTCTCTTCGAGATGGAGCCGCAATATCGCCACCTGGTTACCAAGATGGCCCAGGACGCCGGGGCGCCGTTGTTGTTCGGCAGTCCTGCGCTCCGCCGTTACCCGGACGGCAAGCCATACCTGTTGAACAGCGCGTATCTGTTGGGGCAGGACGGACAAATCCTCGGGCGTTATGACAAGCAGCATCTCGTGCCTTTCGGGGAATACATCCCGTTTCAACATTCATTTCTATTTTTTCTCGATAAGCTGGTAGAGGGCATCGGGGATTTCGAGGCGGGACCGGGTGCGACGCTCTTCATGTTCAAGCCGAGAGAAAAAACGCCCCCCATGGTGGCGGCGGCCACCGTGCCGGACTTCCATGTCAAATTCGGCGTAGTCATTTGTTACGAAGTGATCTTCCCGAACCTTGTTCGCCAATTCGCTCACAATGGCGCTGAATTCATGGTGACAATCACCAATGACGCCTGGTTTGGACCTTCGTCGGCGCCATACCAGCACTTCAGCATGGTGGTGTTTCGATCGGTAGAAAACCGGCTTGCGTTCGCCCGGGCTGCCAATACCGGAATCTCGGGCTTCATCGACCCGTATGGACGCGTGCGGGAAGCGACGCCGATTTTCACGCAGGAAGCGCTCAGCGGCACGGTCGAGGTAGGCTATCAGAAAACCTTTTATGCCAAGTATGGTGATTTATTCGCCTATGGCTGTGCTATAATCACGGCGCTTTTGTGCCTGACAGGTTACTTCTCGCAGAATACAGAGCCCGCCGGCGGCACACCAGCTGGTCGACCAGCCTAACAAGGCGTGAAACGTTTCCCGAAACCTGCATCACTGTACCGAGGCAGTAGATCGCATAGTGCCACAGACAGCGAAAGGATAATGTAATGCTTGAAGATACACGTGGGCGCGTTCGAGCGATTGGAGAGCAGGTGGCCGAGCTCCGGGGGCATCTTTGACTTGCCTCGCATGACGGCGGAGCTCAAGGAGCTTGACGAACACATCGGCCGCCCCGATTTTTGGAAAGATACGAAGACTGCCGCCAAAACCACCCGCCGCAAAGCGACTCTCGATCGCGAACTGTCCCGATGGCAGGATATCGAGCAACGCAGAGAGGACCTCGGCGCCTTGGTCGAATTGGCCGAGGAGTCGGGCGATGCCGGAATGGAACAAGAACTCGCGGCGGAACTCAACCGGTTCGAGCAGGCGGTGGACCAACTGCGGATTGAGCTGCTGTTGTCGGGCGAGCTGGATCAAAGCAACGCGATCTTCGCCATCCATCCCGGAGCCGGCGGCACGGAGTCCCAGGACTGGGCACAAATGCTCCTGCGGATGTACGTGCGCTGGGCGGAACGAAACGGCTTCAAGGTTGAAACACTGGATCTCCTGCCCGGCGATGAAGCCGGCATTAAAAGCGCCACCCTATCGGTGACCGGTCCCCATGCCTACGGATATTTGAAAGCCGAAGCGGGCGTCCATCGACTGGTGCGTATCTCTCCGTTCGACGCCAACAAGCGACGCCATACCTCCTTTGCGTCCGTCTTTGTCTATCCCGAACTGGAGGACGATGTGGAAGTAGTGATCGACGATAAGGACCTGAGAATCGATACATTTCGTTCCGGCGGCGCCGGCGGACAGAACGTCAACAAGGTGGAAACCGCCATTCGCATCACCCATATTCCGACCGGCATCGTCGTCCAGTGCCAGAACGAGCGGTCTCAGCTTCA
>DASSBQ010000016.1:0-2615 GCA_035698625.1 Nitrospiraceae bacterium | reverse complement strand
CAGAACCGGAATGGTGCGATGAAAATCTTGAAATCGCGTTTGTTTGAACTGGAACAGCAGAAGAAGGAGGCCGAATTCAACGCGATGGTCGGTGAGAAGAAGGACATCGCCTGGGGAAGCCAAATCCGGTCCTACGTTTTCCAACCCTACCAGATGGTCAAGGATCACCGGACCGGATATGAAGTAGGCAACGTCTCGTCCGTCATGGACGGCGATATTGATGGGTTCATTGAAGCCTATTTGAAGTGGAAAATGACCGGCGGGAAAGCACCGGCGGCGGCGATCGCAAAAGATGATGATCTGTAACGGTAGAGAAGCCGCCGTGCGAATGCCGGCTTATGAATTCTGAATGCTGAATTTCCGAAAGAGCAAAAATATCAAGCGACGAGCGACGGTTTCTCATGGATGAACCGAACGATCAGCGACAGCAACGCATCAAGAAGCTCGAGAGCCTGCGGCAACTCGGGATCGCCGCGTATGGGACCAGATTCGAAGTCAAGGATCGCGCAGGCGATTTGTTGCGACTGCACGGGGAGAAAACCAAAGAGACGCTGGAGCAGGAAAAGATTTCCTGCACCATGGCCGGCCGGATCGTCGGTCTGCGGCGATTTGGAAAAGCCGGTTTTGCGGTGCTGCAGGACGGCTCAGACCGGCTGCAAGTCTATCTCAAGAAGGATATCTTGGGCGAGCGCGCCTACGAGGTGTGCGAGGCGCTGGACCTCGGCGACTGGATCGGCGTGACCGGCGTGCTCTTTCGGACCAAGACGAATGAATTGACCGTCGAGGTGCACCAACTGACATTCTTGAGCAAGGCGCTGCGTCCGCTTCCGGAAAAGTGGCATGGGTTGACGGACGTGGAGACGCGCTACCGCCAGCGATATGTCGATTTGATCGCGAATCCGCAGGTGCATGAGATCTTTGCGATGCGCAGTCGCATCATCTCCGGGATTCGATCCTTTTTGATCGAGCGCGGTTTCCTGGAAGTCGAGACGCCGATGATGCATCCCATTCCCGGCGGCGCCACCGCTAAACCGTTCGTCACTCACCATAACGCGCTGGACGTTGATCTCTATCTCCGCATCGCCCCCGAACTCTACCTCAAGCGCTTGATCGTGGGCGGATTTCCGCGCGTGTTCGAGATCAACCGGAATTTCAGGAATGAGGGCATTTCGACGATTCATAATCCCGAATTCACGATGCTGGAATTCTACGTCTCATATGCCGACTATCAGGATCTGATCGTGTTGACGGAAGAACTCTGCGCGGGGTTGGCCCGCGACATTCTGGGCACGACGACGATCGACTATCAGGGTCAGCGGATCAATCTGACGCCTCCCTGGCGGCGCTGGTCCTATCATCAGGCGATCCTGGAAGTGAACAAGCTGGACCCGGCGGTATTGAAAGATCCGCATGCGGCATGGAAAGCGGCGGCTGAGCTGAACCTTGATGTCGGCAAGACCCCGGCGCCATTACCCGTCCATGTCACGCTGAACGAGATTTTCGAGGAAACGGTCGAACCTCAATTGCAGCAACCGACCTTTATCACCGACTATCCGATTGAGATTTCTCCCCTGGCCCGCAGGAACGACCGCGATCCGTCGCTCACGGACCGCTTCGAGCTGTACATCGCCGGCCGCGAAATCGCCAACGCCTTTTCCGAGTTGAACGATCCGCTCGACCAGCGGGAACGGTTCGAAGCCCAGGCGGCGCAGCGGGCCGCGGGCGATGAAGAAGCCCACCTCGTCGACGAAGATTTTCTCCGGGCGCTGGAATACGGCATGCCGCCGACGGCGGGCGAGGGCATCGGCATCGATCGGCTGGTGATGCTCTTTACGAACCAGGCATCGATTCGCGACGTCGTCCTCTTTCCCCAACTAAGACCTGAGAAATGATGCCAATGGATGAAATCCTTCAGGATGTTCAACCACGGTGTATTCTCACCCACCCGGCCCGGGCGGCTTTATCACCCATCCGCCCATCGATTGCTTTGCAATCGATTACCCAAGGCGCGTGTTTTCTCATGGACAAGGCCGCAGCCGAAGGCCGGTTTCACCATTCTGACAGGCCGGAGAAATAGCCGTTGGCCTTACCCTACGAAATCTTCATCGGTCTTCGATATCTCCGCGCCAAACGCCGAAATCGAACGATTTCCCTCAATACCGTTGTGTCCATCACCGGGATCACGCTCGGCGTGGCCGCCCTGATCGGCACAGTCGGGATCATGACCGGCTTCAAGGAAGACATCCAGGCGAAGATCCTTGGGACGACCGCCCATATTCTCGTGCATGACCGGACGAAGGACGCCATGTCGGATTATGACGCGCAGGTGAAGCGCGTTGAGGAGGTTCCGGATGTGGTGGCGGCCACTCCGTTCGTCCTCCGACAGGTATTGTTGACCTCCCAGTCCGGAGTCCAGGGCATCATTCTTCGGGGGATTGATCCGGCGCGCGAAGGCAAGGTCACCGAGTTGGGGAGAAACCTGGTTTCGGGAACCCTTCAGGATTTGGCGAAGTCGGTGAAGGTCGCTATTGCGGAAAAGGACCGCGAGCCGGACGGCCCTGCTGAAGCGCTGCGGCCCGGAATCATTCTCGGCAAGGAATTGGCCATGCGTCTCG
>DASSBQ010000015.1:0-5699 GCA_035698625.1 Nitrospiraceae bacterium | reverse complement strand
GTCGCAGAAGGGGTCACCAAGCTGCTGGAACATGATGTTCAGATTGCCGCCACCGTGGCCGATGGTCGAGCACTGGTTCAGGCAGTTGAGAAGCACAATCCCGATCTTGCCCTTGTGGACATTTCGCTTCCCCTGCTCAATGGTCTCGATGCCTGCCGTCAGCTCAAAAAAACAAGCCCGTCGGTCAAAGTGATTATTTTGACCATGCATTTGGAAAAACATTTTGTAACGGAAGCCTTCCGGGCAGGGGTCTCAGGCTACGTACTGAAGCAATCGGTGACGGACGAGTTGGTATTTGCCATCAAGGAAGTGTTGAAAGGCAGGACTTATGTCTCGCCCCTGGTCACGCAGAGTCTGGTCGAACAGGCACTCCAACCTTCGCCGTCGCCCGTGCCCGCTGAACCGGCCATTCCCGCCGGCAATCTCAGCCTGCGCCAGCGGGAAGTCCTCCAGCTGGTAGCGGAGGGGAAATCCACAAAGGAGATTGCCTCCACGCTGAACGTCTCCATTAAGACAGTCGAGTTCCACAAGACCCGGATCATGAAGGAATTAAAACTGCATAGCACGGCGGAGCTGACCAAGCACGCCATCGCTATCGGGCTGGTGTCCGTCAACGAGGCCGTAACTTCGAACGCTCCTCGTTTATGAGCGCGGTCGGAGGCGGCACATCGGCACGCAGTTCATGAATCGACGTCAGACCTTGCGCGATCGCATATTTCGTCAAATCGGACGCAGTCTTCAGTCCCAGCTTTTTTGTAATATTGGATTTGTGGAATTCGACGGTCTTGAGCGAGACGTTCAATGATCGGGCGATTTCCTTTGCCGCATAGCCGCTCGCCAGGAGACGCAAGACTTCGACCTGCCGGTCCGTCAGCCGGTTCGTAAACCCTTCCGGACGCATCCACTGGTGCTCGACAATTTCGCGAACCTCCGGCGCCACTTGCGGCGAAACATACCGACGGTTGGACAGGACCACCCGGATGGCGTTGACCAATTCGGCCGCGGCACATTGTTTCAGCACATAACCATG
This sequence comes from Nitrospiraceae bacterium, assembly GCA_035698625.1. Lineage (GTDB taxonomy): Bacteria > Nitrospirota > Nitrospiria > Nitrospirales > Nitrospiraceae > DASSBQ01. The sequence continues at coordinate 4,669 of DASSBQ010000015.1, read as the reverse complement.
AGCGCCTCGGCGGAAAGCCTCGCTGATATACACGGGCTCCGTCATCATCGTGACGAAGATGATCTTGACGCTCGGCACTAATTGCTTGAGCCGCTGCGCGGCCTCGAAGCCGTTGAGCCCGGGCATCGACACATCCAACAACACCACGTCCGGGGCCAGGCGCGGCGCCATTTCCAGTAGTGCCTGACCGCTTTCACCGGTCCCCACGACCGTGAACTCGGTCTCCAGAAGCTGTCGCATGCCCTCCAACACCAGCGCATGATCATCGATCAATAGAATGCGGGCTGAATGCATGGGCGATAACCTACCTGGCCTCACATTATCGATTGTATGAAAACTAGTCAATGAACTCGGACGGTGCATGATCAATATCGATCGGCGCTGCGACTGGTGTGGTTAACCAAGAGTAGATTTAACCCTGGTAAATGCATACTAGGGGGACCCCCAGTACGCATGCTAAATCCCACCGCTTATGATCGGGCGCATGCAAGACGAGAAAGACTCCTCAGAACAATCGGATTCCGGACTTTTTCAAGAATCGACGAGCGAAGAGCGGCAGGGACTCTTGGAAGGAGAGAGTCGACCGATTCGCGATGTCATGAATCGTGACGTCGTGACCATGAATCCACAGGAAAGCCTCTGGGAGGCCGCGGAGACGTTTCGGCGCCGCCGGATTCAGGCGGCCCCCGTCTGTACGCACGGCCGCCTCGTCGGTTTAATCACCGAACGCGACATTGCAGTGAAAGGAGTCGTGAAGCCGGGCAGTCCGCGCACCATTCCGATCCGGGACGTCATGCAGACCGACGTGCCCGCATGCTCGGAAGGCGATGCGCTCGCTCATGCGATGCGGACGATGGTGCAACATCGTGTACGCTGGCTGCCGGTCCTTGATACGGCACAACACGTCGTCGGCCTTTTGTCCGCCGACCAGGCAGCCGGTTCGGTCAGCCCACCCGCCGCTGAGGCGTTGTTGCGGCGACTGCCACCCGCACAGTAACTCATTGACCGCCGCGGGTCCGTCGGCAAAGGCGACTCGTTGTTCATATAGATTCGGAACGGAAAAAAGGAGATCCACCATGAACCAGGATACGTTTACGATGGACATTAAGGCCATACGGGATCGAGCCCGTCAGCACATCGAGGAGGGCGCCAAGACACCGGGATACAAAGCCAAAGTGGATACCGTGCTCAAGCTTCTCAATGAAGCGCTGGCGACCGAATTAGTCTGCGTCCTCCGATATAAGCGACACTATTTTATGGCGGCGGGGATTCATGCCGAAAGTGTCAAGTCGGAGTTTCTTCAGCATGCCCGGGAAGAGCAGGAGCATGCGGATGAGATTGCCGAGCGCATCGTGCAACTCGGCGGACAACCGAATTTCTCGCCGGAGGGCATTCTGAGCCGGAGCCACTCGGAATATGTCGAAGGGAAAAACTTGGAAGACATGATCAAGGAAGACCTGGTGGCGGAACGGGTCGCCATCGACAGCTATCGCGGTATGATCGACTACATCGGCAATGACGATCCCACCACACGCCGGATGTTGGAAGAGATCCAAGCGAAAGAGGAAGAACATGCCGAAGATATGGCCAGCCTTCTCACGAAACAATAACCAGGGAGAGCCGTGATTCCATGAGGCATCGGATTGCCACTCACAAGATCCGTCCGGGACGTCCGTACCCGCTCGGCGCCACATGGGACGGTGAAGGAGTGAACTTCGCGCTTTTCTCCGAGAACGCCACCGCGGTCGAGCTGTGTTTGTTCGATCGTGCGGATCAGGAAAAGGAAACGCATTGCATCCGCGTCGACGAGCGTACGAATCAAATCTGGCACGTCTATCTGCCGGAAGCCCGGCCCGGCCTGCTGTACGGATATCGGGTCCACGGGCCGTACGATCCCGCCGCCGGCCATCGCTTCAACCCCTCCAAATTGCTCATCGACCCTTATGCGAAGTCGCTTACCGGAGACGTGCAGTGGTCCGATGCCATGTTCGGGTATCGCATCGGTGACCCGGAAACGGATCTCTCTTACGATGATCGGAATAACTCCGCCAATGTCCCGAAATCCGTCGTGATCGAGCAAGCCTTTACGTGGGGAGACGATCGCCCCCTGCGCCGAGCCTGGAACGAAACCGTCATTTATGAAATGCACGTGCGCGGGTTCACCCAACGGCATCCGGATATCCCTGACGCGCTGAGGGGAACCTATGCGGGCTTGGCAACCAGGCCGGTCATCGAATATCTCCAGGACCTCGGCGTGACGGCGGTCGAACTGTTGCCGGTTCATGCCTTCGTCACCGACAAACATTTGCTGGACAAGGGCCTGACGAACTATTGGGGCTATAACACAATCGGCTACTTTGCGCCGGATCCTCGCTACGCGGCTCCTCCGGAACGCGGCATCTGGCAGTTCAAGACGATGGTCAAGACGTTCCATAGCGCGGGCATCGAGGTGATCCTGGATGTGGTGTACAACCACACGGCCGAGGGCAATCACCTGGGACCGACGCTCTCCTTCCGCGGCATCGACAACGCGACGTATTACCGTCTTGTGCCGGACAACCAACGCTACTATATGGATTACACCGGTTGCGGGAATAGCCTCAACGTCCGGCATCCCCGCACGCTCCAATTGATCATGGACAGCCTGCGTTATTGGGTCCAGGACATGCACATCGACGGATTTCGGTTTGACCTGGCGTCGACACTCGCGCGTGAATTGCATGACGTGGATCGATTGAGCGCCTTCTTCGATATCATTCATCAGGATCCTGTGTTGGCCCGGGTCAAACTGATCGCCGAACCCTGGGATCTCGGAGAGGGCGGCTATCAAGTCGGCAATTTCCCGCCCGGCTGGGCCGAGTGGAACGGGAAATACCGTGATTCAATCCGGCGATATTGGAAAGGCGACGGCGGGCAAGTGGCCGAGCTAGGCTACCGCTTATCCGGCAGCAGCGATCTGTATGAAGGGAGCGGCCGGCGCCCGCACGCCAGCATCAATTTTGTCGTGGCGCACGACGGATTCACGCTGAACGACCTGGTTTCATACAACGGCAAGCACAACGAGGCGAACGGCGAGGATAATCGTGACGGATCGGACGATAATCAAAGTTGGAATTGCGGAGTCGAGGGCCCCACCGACGATCCGGCCATCAATGAACTCCGGCAGCGGCAGAAGCGAAACATGCTCGCCACGCTGTTCTTATCCCAAGGGGTGCCGATGCTGTGTGTCGGCGACGAAGTCGGCCGGACGCAACACGGCAATAATAACGCCTATTGCCAGGACAACGAGATCAGCTGGTTCAACTGGAACTGGTCCAAAACGGATCAGGCCCTCCTCGAATTCACGACCTTTCTCATTGCACTGCGCCAGAAGCACCCGGTCTTTCATCGCCGGCAATTCTTCCAAGGCCGCCATATTCACGGGGCGGAAGTCAAAGACATTTCATGGTTCCGACCGGACGGCAAGGAGATGACTGAAGAGGATTGGAACCAAGGGTTCGCCCGTTGTCTCGGCGTGCGGCTGGCGGGCGATGCCATCGCGGAAACGGACCCGCAGGGCAATTCCATCACGGACGACACATTCCTGATCCTCCTGAACGCGCATCACGAGCCGATCACGTTCATTCTTCCCGCTCACAAGCGCGGCGTCCGCTGGGAATTGGTCTTCGACACAAGAGACGGGCTTCCCGCCGGGACACGGAGTCAACACCTCAAGGGCGGCGCGTCCTACGATCTTGAACATCGATCCATGGCTCTCCTCCGCGTGCGGTCGAAATAAATATCCACTCCGCCCCGTTCATAACTGGTGGTAACCACCGGGGAATGGCCTCCGTAGAACTAGGGCTTTGTCCAGTCGCGACTCCGAGTCCTCCCCTGTACAACCATACATACAATATCCAGGGAAACATCATCGGCCGACTCAGTTTCGGATTTCACTGATAAGGAGGCGGGGCAATGAATGCGGATCAATTCAAAGGCAAATGGAGTCAATTCAAGGGAGAACTAAAAAGACGGTGGGGCAACTTCACTGATGACGATCTCATGAAGATTGAAGGCGATTACGACAAGTTCAAGGGGTCGCTGCAGGAACGGTACGGCGACAAAAAGGACGAAGTCTCCCGTTGGGCCGAGGATTGGTATAGCCAATCCAAAACCCCTTCTGGAACTACGCCAAGCCGTTAATCCGCTGTCCGTCACCTAACAGAAGGAGAAGCCAGGATGAAACATCTCATCATCGGAGCAGCAATGGCCGCGGCCATGATCGCGTCACCGGCATGGGCCTTATTCGAAACGAATAAGGAATTGGCCGCCACAGCGAAAATTCCACTAGAGGAGGCTGTCAAGAACGCGGTGAAAGCCGTTCCCGGCAAGGCGGTCGAAGCGGATATCGGCAAGGAGGACGGCCGCACTGTGTACAAGATCGAGATCATCGACAGCAACAACAAGACCCAGCATGTGTATGTCGATGCCGTCAACGGACAAACCAGAATAGACAAATAGCGTCGGCGCTGCGGCGCCGATCAATGAACCGGCGCCGCAAGCCTTCGCGCATCGAGGTCATCTGATGACGCCGCGCCTGGTCGCTTTCACCCTGTGGGCTTTCGTTGGTCTCACCGTCGTCATCACCCCGGTAATCGCTTCACCCCTTCAGATAGGCAAAACCGAGATG
>DASSBQ010000014.1:0-4279 GCA_035698625.1 Nitrospiraceae bacterium | reverse complement strand
TTGATGATGACACAAGAAAGGATTGATTTCTTTAGCACTTCAACTTTCGCTTTGTCAACAGATCCGGAGGCCGGCACGTTGACAGTCTGCAGTCGATCTGATAGTTGCAGCAGTACGTGAACGAGGATTCGTCGCGTGAGCTCTCCAGTTGGAATTCTGGTGTCCGCTGTGATGTCGGGTTGCTTGATTGTGCCCGGCTATGTGGTCGCGATTGAGTTGAGTCCGACCGCAGATATGGTGGAGCAGGCTCTCAAGCGGGGACAGCAGGCGGCCGAAAAACGGATACCTCCGGATCAACTGCATACCTCGTTCGGCTCACAGGAGGAGTTAAAGCCCCGGGGATTCCTGATGACCAAAGTCGGAAGCCTCGTGGTCATGGCCAACCATATGGCGCTCCGGGCCCTCACGCCGAGCGAGCAGGATATTGCGCAGGTTTTGGACAACAAGAGCCTCCTGATCAATGTCGTCCTCTTCGGCGATCGGCCGAACTTCGCCGTGAACAGTTATGTCGTCTTGGAACAGAATGGGCGCACGATCAAGCCCGAGAACGTGCGATTTGACGCGCGGGCGGAACGGACCGCGGTCTGGCCGGAACGGCCGGCCTTTCGCGCCAAGGTCGTGGCGCTGTTTGCGTACGCCGATCTGGATCCCCGCGCCGACACGAAGTTGATGGTTTTTCCGTCCGGCGGCGGAGAGGTCAGTTTCGATCTGAATTTCGCCGACATCGAATAGTCCGCATCCCGCACCTCTACGATCTCCTCCGGATATGGGCGCACCGTTGTGATCACCCGCATGCCGTTGACAGCGGAAACCATCGCGGTCGGGTCTGAACTGCTGCTCGGCAATCGACGCGATACCAACTCGTTTTTCGTAGCCGATCAACTGGCGCGGACAGGCATTCCCCTCCGCTTCAAAACAATCGTCGGGGATGACAAAGATGATATCGTCGAGGCGGTACGCATCGCAGCGGGCCGGGTCGACATCGTCATTCTGACGGGGGGACTGGGTCCGACGGATGACGATTGCACAAGGCCGGCGGTCGCACGCGTGACGGGCTGCCCGCTCCGGAAACGGGTGGAGGCGACCAGGATATTGATGGCGCGCCTTGCGGCCTGGGGGCGAACAGCGACGCGCGCCCATGAGAAGCAGGCGATGATCCCCGCGGGGGCCGACGTGTTGGATAATCCTATTGGATCCGCCCCCGGCTTTGCGCTTCGCTGGAGACGACGGCTGATTGTTGCGTTACCCGGCGTTCCGGCGGAGGCGGAGCGGATGTTCGAGACACAGGTCCTGCCGCGCCTCGCCCGCCTGGTTCCCCGTACGCGGTCCCGGGCCGATCCGATTCCGATTCGAAAGCTTGTGCTTTCTACGTTCGGTCTGCCGGAGTCGGATATCGATCACCGGCTGGGCGGGCTCATTCCCAAAGGAAGCCAGATCAGACTCGGGTTGCTGAGTTCGCCGTTGGGAGTGCTTGTGTCCTTGACCGGCCCCAGTGAAGCCGGCGGCGACCACGGCGGCCTTCTCGAGGATCTGTTTCTTGAGGTACGCGCCCGTCTGGCTGACGTGGTCTTTGCGGAAGGGGATCAAGTTATGGAAGAGGTGGTGGGACATCAGCTCCTCCAACGCCGTCTCACGCTCGGTGTGGCCGAATCCTGTACCGGAGGCCTCATTGGCCACCGGCTCACTCAGATTCCCGGCTCATCGGCGTACCTCGATCGCGCCATCGTCTGTTACAGCAATCAAGCAAAGAATGAATTGCTCGGTGTTCCGAAGAATATCATCGGCCGGCACGGAGCGGTCAGTCCTGAAGTTGCGGCGGCGATGGCGAAAGGTATCCGAGTGCGAAGCCGCGTGTCGGTGGGGCTCAGCGTCACCGGTATTGCCGGGCCCGGCGGAGCGACAGAGACCAAACCGGTGGGACTGGTCTATGTCGGACTCGATGGGGGAGACGCGGGCCGCGAAACCAAGGAGTTTCGTTTCCACGGCGACCGTTCCACAATCAAGACCCGCTCGTCCCAAGCGGCTCTCGATCTCCTGCGCCGGTGGCTGCAGCGCATAGGACCGTCATGATGCGCGTCTTCCTTGCTGTCGAACTCTCGCAAGGGCTTCGCGATGCCATCGCATCCTTTCAGGCTGAGATGAGGCGGCGACTCCAGAAGGAACTGGCGGAGGAGGCGCGCATCTCGTGGGTGCAGCCTGCGTCGATTCACTTGACGGTCAAGTTTCTCGGCGACATTGATGAGCAATTGGTTCCGCCGCTGTGCGAGACCGTCGCACAGGCCGTCCGACGCCTGCAGGCTGTCGTTGTGCCGGTAGACCGGCCGGGCGCGTTTCCTCGACCGCAGGCTCCACGCGTTCTCTGGTTAGGACCATCTCAGGAGTGGGAACGGGGAGATGAGACCCGACGGCTCGCCCTGATTCAACAGTCGATCGAGCAGACCTGCAAAGAGTTCGGCTTTCCGCGCGAGACGAAACCGTTCAATCCCCACCTCACGCTGGCACGGATCAAAGAGGGGGAGCGGCCTGTCGGGAATGCACTGGCGAGAAGCGGCCTGATGGATCGCCCGGTGACATTGGGGTCGGTGACGGTGGATTCCGTGGTGTTGATGAAAAGCGATCTGCGGCCGACCGGATCGGTGTACACGAAGCTGTGGGAGGCGAAGGTGGGGAGCGGGCTTGGTCAAATTTGAAATGGTTTCATTTCGGCGGAGTTGGTGATTGCTTCTCCATTGGAAACGGGGTATGTAATACTGCGAATGGCATCCGGGGAGTCATGCCAGGGTTCGTCATTCGCTGATCGCACTTTCGTCGGCCTCCAATGAGTCTCGGCAAGTTTGCCGGTTCTTTTCTCTTAGACCATCCCACAGCGATGAGCCACGGTGTGGCCGCTGATCATGTAGATGACTCCTGCAAGATACTCTCAAACGGAGGGATACGGTATGACACGTATGATGTCGTCGGTTTGGCTTGTGACACGACTGTCGGCCCCATCCATCGTGATTGCTGTTTTGCTGGGCCTCACCGGCTGCGCCGACTATCAAGTGCGCATGCCGGACTCGGACCCGATCAATGAGCGGTACGAAAGCGCAACCATGAACGCGTATGTGTGGGGGATCTGGTATGATCCGCAGGTTTTGATGGCGCGATGTGAGAGTCGCGCGCTCAACGACGTCGTCCTGAAGCGCAATTACCTGCATGATTTGGCGAGTGTCTTTACGTTCGGCATCTGGATGCCGACGAAATTCGAGTATCGGTGTAAAGCGCCGGCGGCCGATATCGGCAGCTTCCCTGAAGCCCCGCCGCGCAAGCCATAACATTACCACTCGAAGAGCCCACCCGGTAAAGGAGATTTGCTATGGCGAATCGAGCGTTTTTTGTCCCCATGGATTCATGGGTCAATCGTCACAAGTCTTTCAAACAGGCGATCGAAGGACAACATGATTTCAAAGTGATCCCTCCGGCCGACAGTCCGGCGGCCAGACTTCAGGCATACAACGATGTGACGACGGAATTGCAAGGGATTATTGCGCAGGCCATCAAGAAGAAAAAAACGCTGCGCGCGCAGGGAAGCTCCTGGTCGTTGAGCAAGGTCGCGGTGACGGACCATGAGCTGATCAATACCAAGCCATTGCGCATCGGCTTCACGATTCCAGCCAGCCAGACGGCTCCGGGCTATGCGGGCGACCGCGAGAAGTTACGCTTCCTCGAATGCGGCCTGTCGATCGCGGAAATCAATAACATTCTGTTCAGGGACAAGCTGTCGCTCAAGGCATCGGGATCGAACAACGGTCAGACCTTGCCGGGCGTGATTTCAACGAACACCCACGGGTCCGCCTTTCGCTTCGGAGCCACCCCCGACTTTATTGTCGGGATTCATCTCATCACGGGGCCGTCAAAGCAGGTCTACCTGGAGCGGGCTTCCTATCCCGTGATCCAGGACAGTTTCGCTGATATGCTGGGCGCGCAATTGATTCGCGACGATGACCTATTCAACGCGGCCCTCGTGAGTTTCGGGTCGTTCGGGATTATTCACGGTCTCATGATGGAGGCGAGGGAGTTGTTTCTCCTCCACGCGTTTCGATCGTTTCATCCGTTCAACGACGGCTTGCGATCCGCTATTTCAACCCTCGATTTTTCCGGCATCGACTTGCACGGACAACCGGCCGGCCAGCTGTATCACTTCCAGGTCACGTTCAACCCGAATGAAGGGAATCCACCGAACGAGGCGACCGTGTACACCATGTTCGAGTCGCCCTGGCGGGACGACTACACACCTCCG
>DASSBQ010000013.1:0-4270 GCA_035698625.1 Nitrospiraceae bacterium | reverse complement strand
GACCTGAGACGTGGAAAAGTAATTGATGCGGATGATGGCGGGGACGAAATATCCCCACACGCCAAGCACCACGACCACAATACCGGCGATCACTAACACCGCACCCATCAGGGCCTTGGCCAGTTTCGCCCACCCGGCCGTCTCCTGCTTGCCCGCACGCCAGTACATAATGAAGCTCATGAACGTAACCAAGATCATTAAGTTGGCAACCGTCATCTTGGCCGACATGACCCCGAAGACTCCGAGGAGCGGATGGTGCGTGCCGCCCATTTTGCGGGCCTCTTCCAGGCTGGCAACCAAAGAGTGAGGAGTCATCCAGACACCGAGACACAACAAGAGAATGACAAGCATCGCCATAATGGGCTTGCGGTATTGCATCTCCGATCCGGGAATGCGGTGAGTGATCCCAAGCCAGAAGTAATAGTTGGAGCCCAGAAAGAGCACGCCGATCAACATAGCCTGGAGAATAAACAACCAGGAGAGGAAGCCTCCCATTAACGTGATCCCCATTTGCTGGTTGTACTGATAAATCTCCCGCATCAGCCAATAGCCCGCGAATGGGAGCGGCAGCAGGCCGAATACCCCGATGAAGTTGCCGACGTATCCCATCCAATCATAGTGATAGCGTTCTTCCTGGTTTCGTGCAGCCAGGTAGCGGATGCCGGCGTAGGCGCCGCAAATATAGCCGCCCAGCACCACGTTTGCGATCAGCCGATGGATGTTGACCGGCCACCAGGTCGGATTCCAGGTTGCGGCCCAGGCCCGCTCGAAATCAGTCCCTTCGGCAATGACGACGGGGCTTGCTTGGAATGTCGCCCAGGAATTCGGGACAATCATGATGAAGAACGCGAATACGTTGAGCAGCAGCCCGAGAAACACATGGAGGCTCTTCTTATTGCCCTCGGCCATCGCATCCCAGCCGTACCAATAGAGATAGAGTGTCGCCGTTTCGAGCAGAAACAGCAGGCAATAGACGATAAAGGAAGGGAAAAAGATATCGGTCAGATAATTCATCAACTTCGGATAGAAGCCGATGAGCAGGAACAACAGAATGCCGCCGAAAAGAGCCGTCGTGGCATACGAGGAGGTCAACAGCTTCGTGAACTCTTTGGCGAGCTTATCGTACCGCTTGTCGCCGGATTTCCACCCGACGATCTCGCACAGCCAGGCGAAAATCGGCACGCCGAGCACAAAGCCGGCGAGCAGTAAGTGGAGCTGCGCCACAACCCAGATGATATTCCTGCTGCCGCCCGCTTGCGGAAGATCCCGATAGGCCGCCCCGGCACTCGACGCATCCTGCGCGGAACTGATGGCGGGAATCCCGCATAACTCCATGAGCGCGATGAGCCCGGCCGCGGCTGCGACGTGATAAAGCCGTCTATTCTTCGGTTGGATTCCGTCACGCTGGTGCGCCATGATCCTCACCTCGCGATTGCCGTGGTTATGGTTTGGATTTCTGCGGAGTGGATTTGACTTCGGCTTGCGGCTTCCCCTCTTTCGCCGCAGGCTCCTTGGCGCCGGCCTTATTCTTTCCACCCTTGCCCTTGTCTTCTTCTTCAGCCCGCTTCTCAAAGGACCCGATCCGCGCTTCCGAATCTTTAATGACCTTTTCGGCCTTCACGAGGACCCTTTGAGGATCGAGCGGACCGTCGACCTTCGTGTCCGGCGGCTTGCAACATTCATGAGGATGGGGCGTGCTGACCGGAAGAAATACCCAAAATAAGATGCCCAACACCGCGCCCGCGGCGGTGAATCCACCCAGCATGAGCGGTTGATCGCTCGGCACTCTCATCAAATCCCATCGTGAAACCAGGGCCTGGTAATTCTCGCTGGCAGGACGCGAGGTATTGGCGAGCCCCCGCACGAATCGACCGATAATGGAGAATCCCACCCACACCAGAACGATGAGAACCACCGTGGACACGCTGCCCCATAACGTCAACTCAAGACTGATCCGCTCTGCGACAGGGATATGCTTCAACAGCTCCGACTCAAAAATGGCTAGCGCGAGTCCGCGCATCGCATCCGTAACCTGCCCGACGATGAACCATAGAAGCGGCAAGTAGATCGCCCCGGCGACGGCGCATCGGACCCAGAGCGCCATGCCGAGCGAGTCAGGCGGCTCGACACGAAGCCGCTCCAAAAAGACCGTGCGCGACACCAACCCAAGCGCCCAGATATCGATCGGAATCGAAAGCAAGAACAAGAACGCCAGGCCGACTCCCTCTCCAAGGTGAACGTCCATGCCGAGGGTAAGCACGAAGTACGCAAAGACGCTGACGGGACTGATCAACACCAGCAAAAACGCCACACCAAGCTTGGTCTCGAGATGCATCGTGTCCATGGCCATGAACAAGAGGGCAAGCGCCAGCTTTATGGGCAGCGCGGTCCAAAATGCGGGCCACAGAACGCTCAAGCCCAGCTTGAACGGAGACATGGATTCACGATCGATCATAATGGGTCACACCTTAACCGACTACTTCTGCGGTACAGAACGCGTGACCGGCGAGCGTACGATGCGCCCGACTGATCCGCATGCTGCTAATCAAGAAATTCGCGATTAATAATGGCTGATACCGTAAAGATCAGAATCGTCGCCATCACAACGATCCATCCGATCAGTGCAATAGGTCGTTTGAAAATATTGCGTTCCGGGCTGCGATCGATAAAGGGTAGCGCGGCCAACAGCGCCATGAACGCGCCGGGAATCGCCACGGCTCCCAAAAATTGTCCGAACTCGCCGGCAAAAATCTTGAGACGCAGCATTTGAAACAGGAACAAGAAATACCATTCCGGTTCCGGATGATAATCACCGGGATCCGGCGTCGCCTCTTCGAGCAGAACAACGGGCTCCCAAAATGCCAGGCTGCAGATGCACAGGAACACGACCACCATACCGACGATATCTTTCCAAATTTGCCGGGGAAAGAAGTAATCGGTCTTGACCTTGAGTTCCTGAGGACTTCCGCGAAACGGCCCGGCCGGTCCGGCCTTCCGGAACAAGAACAGATGCAATCCGGCCAATCCCATGAGCGCCGCCGGTAGGATCATGACGTGAATCACAAAAAACCGGCTGAGTGTCATTTGACCGGGAGTCGGACCTCCCTTCAGAAAGCGCGCCAAAAAGTCCCCCACCACGGGCGTCTTATCCATGATTTCGACACCGACCGTCGTCGCCCAATAGGCGCGTTGGTCCCACGGCAGTAAATACCCGGTAAATCCAAACCCCATGACCAGGCCGAAGAGAGCCAACCCGACCAGCCAGATCAGTTCCCGGGGCTTCTTGTATGCGCCCCACAGGAAGACTTGCGACATATGGGCAAACACGGTGACGACCATCGCGGTTGAGCCCCAGAAATGATAGCTCAACAAGAACCATCCGTAATCCACCTCGTGGATGATGTATTGGGTGCTCGCGTAGGCATGGTCGGCGGTGGGCACGTAATAGAACATCAACAAAATGCCGGTCACCGCCTGCATGATGAAGATGAAGAGCAGCACAGAGCCGAACACATACGCCCAACGCGAGCCGCCCGGCACCGGCTCATTGAGCATCTTGGCTTGCAGGGTCTTCAAGCCGACGCGTTCGTCGACGAATTCAAAAACCTTTTCGATCGCGGTTGGCTGCGTATTGGTCGGTTGAGTGGTGTCCATTACACGATCCGGACTTGCGCCCTGGTCCCGGCTTTGAATTCCATGTCGATGATCGAAATTTCCCCGTTGGCCGTCACTTGGATCGGCAGAGGATCGAGGGCCCGCGGAGCCGGCCCATCGAGCACCTTGCCCGCCGCATCATAGATGCTGAGGTGACAGGGACAAAGAAACACTTGGCCGAGGACTTTGTGGGTGCGCCACTTGTATCCGCACCCTAAATGGGGACATTTGCCGGAAAAGGCGATGTAGGGAACGTTTTTCTTGTTCGTCCACACGTGCTTGCCGACCGCGTCCCGAAACTCCATGTCCTTGCCCTGATAGATCTTCTCGAGGACGGCCGGAGTCGCCTTCAACACCCAGACATTTTTGTCGATATCCTGCTCCGGCATGTAGGCTTCCTGGGCCTTCCGCTTGAATTTGTATTGAATGCCGATGTCCTCCTGCTTGATCTTGCCGACGTTGCCGATCTTCAGCCAGCCGTTGTCAAACGGCTGGTACATGGGTTTCATCAAATAGCGCAAGACAGGCCACGCGAGCGGCACCGCGATGAGAAAGCCGATCGCATGGGTGAAGCTCGCAAAGAAAGTCCGCCGCTTGACGCTGCGTTCGAGTTCCG
>DASSBQ010000012.1:0-6180 GCA_035698625.1 Nitrospiraceae bacterium | reverse complement strand
GACCCGCCGTCCGTGGCGGCCCGCCTCGTCCACCGCTGCGCGCAATTCTTCCACCGTCATTTGCGCGTCATCGGGCGAGGTTCCCGGCGTCAGCACCCCGCCGGAAGCGATGACCTTGATGACGCCGGCTCCCGCCGTGATTTGATCGCGCACGGCGGCACGCACTCCTTCCACGCCGGCCGTCTCACGGCCGATGAATCGGGCATGGCCGCCGGGCATGCAAATCGCCAGTCCGGCGGCTGTGATGCGCGGTCCGATCACCAGGCCGGAATCAATCGCCTGTTGAAGCGCAAAGATGGAATGGTCACGGAAACCCAGGTCTCGGACGGTTGTGAAGCCGGCTTCGATTGTGCGGCGTGCCGCTCGAGCCGCCTTGAGCAGGGTCAATTGCGGCGACTCCGCGTCAATGGCGCCGACGACATCCGGTTCTCCGCCCAGGCACAGGTGAACATGGCAGTCGATCAATCCGGGCAGGACGGTTAAGCCGCGACCATCCAATCGGCGGGCGCCCTTCGGCACGCGCACGTCGCGACTATCTCCGGCGGCGGCGATGCGGCCGTCTCGGATAAGTACCGTACCCTTCGGCCGGTTGCCGCCGCGACCGTCGAGAATTCGGGCATTGATGATGGCCAGGACCATCCGGGCTTACTCGCTGAGAGGAATGGTGATGATGATTCCACCCATAACATCGTTCAGCTTATAGTCTCGGCGGGGGCTATTGGCGTGGGAATTGTGGCAGCTTACACAACTTTCGGAAACCGCGCGGTCCGCATAAATGGCTTGGAAGTATCGATTTCCTGATTGCTGGATGAACCCGGTGAACGGTTTGTCGGAGTTCTTGTTGAGAGCCTCGAGTCCGAGCCGTTCGAATTCGCTGTTGGGACCGTTCCACACATAAATGGGTGTCAAGCTTGCCAGGCGAAAGCTGAATTTGAGATCCTTCTGCGCCGCGAGCCGGCCTGATTCCAACAGAAACTGAGCGGGCAGCGGCAATCCACGTTCCTCCTTCCAATGCTCCACCGCTTCAACGACGCCCTGTCGATGCATTTTATCCACCACATTCTGCGTGTAGTTGGCGCGATTCGCTTCGATGACGGCGTGCAGGAAGCCGGTTACTTTTTCCGGCCGCAGCAACTCCGGTTTTTGGGATTCTGCAATGAACAATGCCAGGATCCAATATGTGACGGCCACGGCAAAGCCGAAGACGCCCGCTGCAATGACCCAGATCGTGCTTCTGGTCATGCAGGGCTCCGAATTGATTCCTGAGGCGCTCGGAACGCTTGCACGGCCGCTTGGACCGCGATACCGGGGTTCAGCAGCCAGCCGGAGCGTGCAAACACGTCTTCCAACGCATTGAGCAAGGTCAGGACATGGGCCTGCTGCGACGATTCTCCCATCAGTCCGATGCGCCACACTTCTCCCTTGAGCGGGCCGAGTCCGCCGCCGATTTCAATGCCGTATTCCTGCAGAAGGATGTCCCTGGTTGGGGCATCCTCAATATGGGTCGGCAATCGAACACAATGGAGCATCGGAAGTCGGTGCTCGTCGGCCGGCAGCGGGTGTAGCCCCAATTCAGCGAGGCCTGCGGCGAGCGCGGCGCTGTTGGCCCGATGGCGCGCGAAGCGCGCCGGGAGTCCCTCTTCATGAACGAGACGCAGGGCCTCGCGCAGCCCGTACAGCATGGAAATAGGCGCGGTATGGTGGTAAATGCGTTTGCCTTCCGTCCAGTAGTCCGATACCAGCATCAGATCAAGGTACCAGCTCCGGCAGGGAGTTTTCCGCCGCCGCATGACTTCGAAGGCGTGGGGGCTTACGGTAAGCGGCGCCAGCCCGGGCGGGCAACTCAAGCATTTTTGGGTGCCGCTATAGCAGACATCGATCCCCCAGGCATCGACTTCCAAGGGCATGCCGGCCAGCGACGTCACCGCATCGACCAGCAGCAAGGCGCCGTGCTCCCGGCACAGCGCGCTCATTCCGTCAAGCGGCTGGCAGACGCCGGTAGATGTTTCCGCATGGACCAGCGCGACGGCTTTGATGCGTCCGGCTTTCGCCATCGTTTCGCGCAGGACATCCCTCTCGATGACGCCGCCCCAAGGCGCTTCCACGCGCAGGACATGTCCGCCGCAGCGCTCCACCATGGAGGCAAACCGGCCGCCGAAGGCACCGTTGATGGCGACCACGACGGTATCTCCGGGCTCAACGATATTGACGATCGCCGCTTCCATGCCTGCCGAGCCGGTACCGGATACCGCGAGAGTGAGCGGGTTGCTCGTGCGAAACGTATTCCGCAGCAGCTCTTGGATCTCGTCCATCATGGTCAGAAAAAACGGATCGAGATGCCCGACGAGCGGAAGAGAGAGCGTCCGCAATACCCGTGGATGAACCAGGCTGGGCCCCGGACCCAATAGAAGGCGGCTGGGCGGGGTAAAGTCTGCGGCTCCTGTTGGGATGTCCATGATGGTCGTTTGAAGGGCCATCACACGAGAGACGAGACCATAGCAGGTGTGGGACCCGGTCGGTTGTCAAATAGGGCGGTAGTATAACGAAACTCGGCGTGTTCATCCAGTGTCGCCCGCTCTCCGCGGAGTCGCCGCGGTGGGGTGTCGATTCGTGAGTCTCGCGTCGCGCTGGGTCCACAGGCAGGACTCGCGCATCACTATCGTAAGGGTGCCGGCGATTGCACGTGGCGGGTCCACGTGCGAACTCAACCCCTCGTTTCGCCATACAAATATGGATGCTATACTTCGGCGTACCGAGGTGCATGTGAATCTCCGGTCATCCGATCCGGTCGAAGCGGGCGCACAGAATCCCGGGCCGCCGTGTGTCGGCGCGCCTCCTCCTCCCCGTCACTATGATCCCGGCTTCTCCAGGAGTGTGACGTATTTATCGGCGATTGTGCTATTGGCCTCCATCCTGCTGGTCGGATGGTTCGCCATGGATATTCCCAAATTGGGACGCATCGCCGACCCGGAACGCGCATTGGCGCATATGGTGAGCCGGCTCATGGATGTAGAGGAAGGCTTTGCCGGACTGCCCGAATGGGAGCGCATTCTGTACGAGATCATGATGGGGAGCGACGCTCACGAGCGGGAACAGGCCGTTACGTGGTACCGGGAATTGTCCGAGGTCTCTTCCGAACCCGCAGTTGAGTTTAACTTGGCCGTTCTGCTTGGCGAATCCGGCCGTGCGGACGAGGCTCGGATCGAAGCCGATTCATGGAAGACGCGAGATGCTCCGTACCCAATGCTCGCTCAAATAGTGGATGCCGCTTATGGAGCGGCGGAACTTTCGCTTCCGCAGGAGCAGGAACTGCAAGCGCAATTGGCTGAACTTCTTCCCGCGGGCTGGTTTTACGATCGAGTAGCCGGCCGGCTGGCGAAAGCAGCCGGCAACGAGCCGCTCTTGAAAACTGTCCAGGCGTCGGCGGAACGGCGCGCGAGCGCCATGGTGCGGCGGTCCCGATTGTTTGCCGTGGTCGAGGCGGCCCTCATGGCGTCCGGCGGGATGATCCTGCTGATGTGGATCCGGCAACGGGACAAGCAGGCGCTTCGCGTGAGTCAGGGGGAATTGCCGCCGCTCTGGGCCGGCGGGTTAGGAGCGGCGGTTCTGCTTCGCGGGGGCGCAATCGGCGCCTTGTTGACCTTGGGTTTTCTATTCGCAGCCTTGGATTACTCTTCGCTTCGCATTTTTGTCGTTCCGCTGTCGAATGTGCCTTTGCTGCTGCTCGCGTACGTCCATCTTTTACGGCCGCAAGGATTGAGCTTTCGGGAGGGCTTTGGACTCACGGTTGATCGCGGCAAAGGACGCCGGCTCGCCATGGCGGTCGTCGCCGTGGTGGCGGCCGGTCTTCTGGGGGAATGGGTGATGGGAAAGATCGCCGACCCGCTGAATCTCTCCAGTCACTGGACCGAATGGTTTGATGCCGATCTGGTATGGGCGCCGCTTCCTGTGGCGGCGGTGAGCTTGACGGAATATGTGGTGATCGCGCCTGTGTTTGAAGAACTGGCTTTTCGCGGATTACTCTTCGGGGTTCTGCGGCGTCGGTATCAATGGCTGCCGGCGGCCGCCATCAGCGCCGGAGTTTTTGCCCTCGCGCATGGTTATGGGCTGATTGGGTTCACGAGTGTATTTTGGAGCGGTCTCATCTGGGCATGGATCTATGAACGAACCGGCAGTCTCCTCCCTGGAATGATCGCCCATGCCGCCAACAATCTCTTGGTTTGCCTCAGCGTAATTGCTCTCCTCCGCGCCTGAGAACCAAACTCGAATCAGACCCTTCGGCGTCAATACCGCGTCGCCGCTGCGCTTCAGCGTGGTGAGACGAGCAGAATCTGGCAGCGCCTGCGGGCCGTATTTTTCCAAAAATGGCGAGTCCCGGATGGGATGGAGGCGGAGTCGCCCTCTTTCAAGATGTGCGGCTCGTCTTCCAGTTGGAGCCTGACCATCCCGCGAAAGATGACGGCCAGTTGCTCAGTTTCGCGGGCGCAGGGATGAGCGGCGCTTGCCCCTCCTGGTTCCAGTGTGATCAACACCGCCTCCAGCCTGCTGTCCTCGTTTGCCGGACCGAGCGGTTCAATTCTCGCGCGGGACCATTGGCTTTGGAGGACGGGCCGCTTCCGTGACATGGTCACGGCCGGCGTGGCGGGCGCCGCCGAACGGAAGAACTCGCCCAGCGTCACTCCCAAGGCGGAGGTGATCCGCTCCGTAGACGCAATGGAGGGTGAGGCCTGTCCGAGTTCGATTTGAGAGATAAAGCTGGGGGAAAAGCCGCATTTGTCGGCTAAGCTTCTGACCGAGAGCTGTTGCCTGATCCGCAGGCGGCGAACGATCGATCCGATCCGGATCTCTGTCTTGTTGGAGCCGCGCGCTGTAGCCATCGTCCCCGGCCGAAGGTCCGAATTCGACAATCGCGGCATAGTGCCGCTCGATTCGAGCTTGTATCACACGTTTCATTCTTAGGACAAGGCTGTGAAATCCGCCTGTCTGAAGAGGAATCTGCGGGTCGCTGCGAAAAACGCATAGAGCCAAAAATCCGCCTTGATTGGTCCGGCCGGTCAACGTACAGTACTGCTGTACAGTGGAACATTGGACATGACCTCCAACCGAACATCACGATCGTCGGTATATCGGTATAACGGTGTACGCTGCGTCGGGGAATCCGCCCGCAACGGCAGGAAGAGCGAACCGGCATGAAGTTCAAGTCCTGGTGGAGACATAGATCGGTCGCGTCGGCGACGGTCATTCTCTTTATCGTCGGGTACGCCATCTTATTCATGACCGGTGTGTCCACCATTCGGCACCTGTTGGACAATCTGGTGGCGGGCTATCTGATTACATGGGGACTGTACGGCATGCTGTCGAACTTGCCCCGCGCCGAGGTTGGAAAGCGGTTCATCCTCACCACGCTGACCATCGGTTTTTGTTTCCTGCTGGCGGAAGGCGCGGCGCTGATCCGCCTCGTGGATTATCGAGGGATCTTCGGGACATTCGACTCGCGCAACGCTTTGGGCAGCGTTGGGCGACGATTCGACGCCGAACTTATCTGGCAGTACGAACCGTACTATTCGTTCGAGGCGGATTACCAAGGCAATCTCGGCCGGGCGCTGTGCATTCCTCCGGATACGTCACAGAGGGTTCAGGTCCGATATGATCGCCTGGGCTTCCGAAACAGCCGGGACTTGAGCAACGCCGACATCGTCGTCATCGGCGATTCGTATATCGAAGCGCCCATGGTGCCGCATGGGGTGCTCAGTACGACCCTGCTCAGTGAACTGCAAGGGAAAACAGTCGCGAATCTGGGGAACTCCGGCTATGGCCCCCAGCAAGAGCTCGGCGTGTTGAAACGGTTTGCCTTCGCGCTGCAACCCAAAACCGTCGTGTGGGCTTTTTTCGAAGGCAACGATTTCTCCAATGCCCGACAGTACGATCTCAAGATAAAGATGCTCTCCGGGAAAAATGCGTATTGGCAAGACATTTGGTTTCGATCATTTTCGCGAAACCTTCTGGCGCTCTATTTTCGATCCACCAAGGAGTGTGAACCCAACCCCAGCAGTCAGCGATACATGGGACAGTTCCGAGATCATACGAACGCGGCAACGCCGGTTTTCTTCGCTTCGTCGGAAGTCATGACTCCGTCGGATGATGAATTGAAAGGGGTCTCGAGGTACATCTTGGAGGCGT
>DASSBQ010000011.1:0-6160 GCA_035698625.1 Nitrospiraceae bacterium | reverse complement strand
AAACCGCTGGCCAACCCCGTGAAAACACCCTCGGGAAGCAACTAGGTATACCCCCCTTCATTTCTCTACAGTTTTCATGTATCCTTCGCTACACTTTTTGAAATGCCACCAATGGCTACCGTGAGGAAACTCAACGGGTTGTAAGAGCATGGTGTTGTGGGGCGACCTCCCGCCTTCGGCACCAAAATTCCGTCTTATGTTCCCTTGCGGCGGACATCCTTGCTGGAATTCGGTCGTCGGGCGCGTAATCAACCCGTCGCTGATCAATCCTGCCGTTACAGAGATAGTTGGGAAAAGGCAGGGGACATCTTCTTCATGTATCTCTTCGATCCGGATCGCTGAAGCCGCAGATCCGGCGGGACTGATGTGCGACTTCGCACGTTTCTCGCCACGCGACATGGCCATATCCAGCGCCGCTCTTCGAAAATGCGGAGATGGCGCCTCCTGTATCGAGGAGGCGGGCAAGCGCATCGGCTTCGGATCATCCCCGCCTTCACGAACCGCGTTTGCCGCCATGGTTGTTCGCGACCATTCCGATTCCTCAAGAACACGCTGCACGCTTCAACACGATCGCCTTAAGCATCAAGCTGGCCCTGCTGCGTGTCGATGGACGGCAGATCTTTGCAACACCGGCCGATACAGCTGTGAGGATTCCCTATGAGCACGAGCGATACGGTAACTGAACTGGAATTGTTACGGGCCCGGGTGGCGACCCTCGAACAGATCGTGGACGACTTCGAACGCGCCATCTCCAGCCGCACTGCCTCAATTTTTGAGGCGATTTCCCATCCGCTGTTCGTGGTCGCATTCGACGGGATCATTCGCGATGCCAATCCCGCTGCTTGTCGAGTCTATGGGTATGAATATCATGAACTCATCGGCTCACCCGTCTCGCGACTGGTACATGACGATTCACTCCCGCACTGGGACCATATCCTTGGACGACTCCGCGCCGGAGAACCATTGTCGGCGGTACGCATGGATGTTCGCCGCAACGGCACGCCGTTTTCGGTCGAGCTCCATCTCTCCCCCTGTACATATGGAGGCGAACGGGTCGTACTCAACTTGGTCCGTGACATCGCGGAACGCCGCGCCGCCGAATCCCTATTGGGCGAATCGGAAGCACGTGTGCGAAACAACGAGCGCGACTTGCGCCTGGTGCTCGATGCGGTACCGATCGGCATCTGGTTCACCGACGCACAGGGGACGGTGATCCTGAGTAATCCAATGGCTCGGCGGATATCGTGCGGTCGAGAAGATGCCTGGTCCGAAGAGAAGGAACACGAATCCTGGGAGGAGCGCCCCATCCGGTTTGAGCCGCACCGATCCGCGCTTGAGCGAGTGCTCGCGACCGGCGAGATGTCGATCAATCAAACCATGACGATCGAATGCTCGGACGGAACGTCAAAGACAATCCGCCACTCCGCCATTCCTGTCCGTGCGGAGACGGATGCCATCATAGGAGCCGTTATCGTTAACGAAGACCTCACCGGTCAAAGCCTCCTCGAAGAACAAGGTCCCCTCTTTCGGACCCTGATGGACCACTCCAGCGACGCGGTCTTTCTGTGTGAACCGCGCACCGGGCGTTTTCTGGATGTCAATGCCTCCGCGTGTCAACATCTGGGGTACCGGCGGGATGAATTGCTGCGCCTCTGTGTGGAAGATCTCGAAGAGAGGCTGCCCGAGACGACTTCTTGGGCCGAGATTGTTGCAGCATTGAAGCGCACGGAGTCATGCACCATCACGGGATGGCATCGCCGCAAGAACGGCTCGGTTTTTCCGGTAGAGGTGAGCGCGGGACTCGGTACTCTTGGACAGGGCGACGTGATCGTCGCCATCGCGCGTGACATCAGCGGTCGGGAACGGGCGGAAGAGCAACTTCGCCAAAGCGAAGAGCGGTTTCGAACACTGATCCAGTATTCCTCGGATATCATTACCATCCTCAATCCGGACGCGACCATCCGTTATGAAAGCCCCGCGTTCTACCGCCTGTTCGGTTATCGAGAAGATGAAGTGCTGGGGATGAACGCCTTTCAGTTCGTTCATCCCGACCATCTTCAGCGAACCATGGCGATCTTCCGTGAAAGATTGTACACCCCGGGCCTCGCTGAGCCGGTCATCTTCGGATTCCGCAAAGCGGACGGTGGATATCTGACGCTTGAAGTGGTCGGGAATAACCTCCTTCATGATCCGAATGTCCAAGGCATTGTCGTGAACTGCCGGGAAGTCACCGGCCGCATTCGCGCCGAGGAAGCCCTCCGGGCGAGTGAAGCCAAACTGCGGACGCTGGCGGACCATGCGCCGGTCTCGATTTTCATGTCGGACCCGGCCTGCAACTGCGTGTACGTGAACAAACGTTGGTGCGATATGACCGGCTATTCTGCGACCGAGGCCTACGGAAAAGGATGGCTCCGAACGCTTCCCCGCGACCAGCAAGACCGTATCGAGCGGGAGGGATTCGATGGGCAGCCGGCCGCGACGGCGCCGCTGGAAAGGGAATACCGATTCCTTACCCGGAGCGGATCCGTCCGGTGGGCCGAAGGCTCCATCGTGCCGCTGCGCAATGCCCAACATGAGATCACCGGTTTTATCAGCACCTCGACCGACATCACCGAACGCCGGAAAGCGGAAGAGGAACTGCGCATGTCGCATGATTTCATCCGCCACATCATTGATACAAATCCGAATCTGATTTTCGCGAAGGATCGAGAAGGACGGTTTACATTGGTGAATAAGGCTTCGGCTGATTTTTACGGCACCACGGCAGATGATCTCCTCGGGAAAACGGACGCCGACTTCAATGCGAATGCGGCTGAAGTCGCGGTACTCCGGCGTCAGGACCTGCAGGTAATGGACACGCTGGCCGAATTGTTCATCCCCGAGGAGATTATCACCGATGCCGCAGGCAACCGGCATTGGCTGCAGACCGTCAAACGGCCTTTGCTGGATGAACACGGTCAAGCGTCCCAGGTGCTCGGCGCGTCCGCGGATATTACGGCCAGGAAGAAAGTGGAGGAAGCGCTGCGGCAACGAGAGCAGGATCTTCAAACCGCACTTGCGGAGCGGGAACGAATCAGCCAGGAACTGCATGACGGCCTGTTGCAATCCCTCTATGCCGTCGGCCTTGGCCTGGAGGCCTGCAGGTCTCTGATGAAGCGGGATTCCAAACGAGCGGCTCACACGCTGGAACAAGCCGTCAGCCAGTTGAACGCCGTCATGCGGGAAGTGCGGAACTTTATCGCCGGGCTCGAATCAGAACTGATTCAGGGGGGCGATCTGTCCAGGGCGCTTCGGACGGTGGTAGAATCCCTCGACGGTTCCCGGGGATTGCCGTTCCGGGTCGCGATCGATGAAGAGGCTGCGCGCGATATCACTCGAGAGCAGGGTCTTCATGTGCTCAATGTCGTGCGGGAAGCCGTCAGCAACAGTCTGCGCCATGCCAAGGCCAGTCGCGGGACAATCAGTTTACGCCGCCTTAAACATGTCATCCGCGTGATAGTCCGCGACAACGGCATCGGGTTCAACCCAAAGGCCGTGATCGGCTTGGGACATGGGCTCACGAATATGGCTGCGCGGGCAAAACGGGTCGGTGGGCGCCTGCTTGTTGATTCCAAGCCCGAGCGTGGCACCCGGATCGTGTTCGATTTGCCGAGGGAGACCCAGCATGGCCGTTCTTAAGACTCGAACAATTCGTCTCTTGTTGGTGGATGACCATGAGGTCGTGCGCGTCGGACTTCGCACATTGCTCAGTGAACATCATGAGTTCAAGGTCGTCGGAGAGGCCGAAACGATGGCCGAGTCTATCCGGCAGGCGCTGCGATTGAGGCCGGACGTGGTCCTCATGGATGTCCGCTTGCCGGACGGCTCGGGAGTGTCGGCGTGCCGTGAGATTCTGGCGTCTTGCCCCGCAACCCGTGTCCTGTTCCTCACCTCGTATGCAGACGACGACTCCGTGCTGGCCGCGGTCGTAGCGGGCGCTCAAGGCTATCTGCTCAAGGAAATCGATTCCACTGCATTGATCGGAGCGATTGAAGCCGTGGCGGAAGGACAATCCATTCTCGATCCCAGCGTGACCCAGCGGGCGCTCACCTGGCTCAAGGACTTTGGGAAAGGTCAGCAGGGCTCGCCCGGCGCGGAACCGCTCTCACCACAGGAAGAGCGTGTCCTGGCGCTTGTGGCGGAGGGAAAAACCAACAAAGAAATCGCGGGCAGCCTTCGACTCAGCGACAAGACGGTAAAAAATTACCTCGCCAACATTTTCCAGAAGCTCCATCTGACGAGGCGGACTCAAGCCGCCGCCTTTTTTATCAAGCGCCGCTCCGTATAAGTATTATATACAGGCTCAATAGGCCCTGGCCTACTAGGACCAAAAACGGCGCCCTATTAAACCGATCCTCTCTAACATCGCACATGTTCAATGAGGTAAAATTGGTCTTGGTGAAGGATTTCCTTTGCGCACCGGCGGACATATGCGCACAACGGCGAGCCCTGAAAGCGAGCTTCGACCACGAAATCCGGAGCATAGTGCATCTTGGCGGATCACCTAGGGGGCTGAACTTATGAATTGCTTGCCGGGGCGGCGAGGGAGGGTTACAGTCAATGAGGCTACGCCAACACGCGACCGCCGTCCCCAGGCGGAAAGCTATTCGAAAGGCGTATCGTCCTCGCAAACACGATACCTATTTAGGGAGCTCTATGTCGTCAGTGTTGGTGGTTGATGATGAGGATGCCGTTCGTCGTCTAATCCGGGAAACATTGGGACAGGCCGGATATCAAGTCAGCGAAGCGCGGGACGGCAAGGAAGGACTCTTGCGCTACCGGCAGACTCCTGCAGACCTCGTGATCATGGATATCCTGATGCCTGACCAAGACGGTCTCGAAAGCATCCTGACTCTTCGGCGCGAATTTCCTGCGGCGAAAATTATAGCGATTACCGGCGGAAGCGACATGATCGGTATCCTGAATTTCTTGGATGTGGCGAAAATGCTCGGTGCCAGGCGAACACTGCAAAAACCTTTCGACATGAACCATCTTCTTGATGCCGTGCAAGCAGAGCTGCGATCCTGACCGCTCCCTCTTGGCGCTTCCTTGACATCGTCCAAGCCCCCATTCCACACTGCGCCGATCGGAACTCGTCTAGGATTTGCATCATGCCGGCTTGGGCCATTCAGGTAAACAGCGTCCTGGCCACCCTCGTCGTCTCCGTAGGAGCTTGGCTTGTCTGGGGCCGTCTCCCAATAGGCTGGACTGTTGCGCTCGCCGGCGGGATCCTGCTGTTTCTTCTCCGGCAAGGAACGACCATCGGAAAGATCTGGGCTTGGTCGACATTCCTGTTGGGGACTGAAAGCTTGGCTTGGCCGGTTACCACCATGGTCCGACTACGCACATCATCCAGCCAACCGAGCGACGAAGAGATGGGATTGATCCTTAACGCCGTCCTCTTCGGATTGTTTTCTTCCGTCTTTTGGATTTCATTTGCCTTCGGCCTGTTCAAGCGCGAGCAACGGGCCGCAGAGCCGATTTCAAAAGACGACCGCTCGCCCTCGATCAAAGAAAAACGCCGGCCACGGCGAAAAGCGGGGCGTTCATAGCATTGTCAACGGATCCACGTCGACGGTGAATTTTATCCCTCCGGAGCGAGAGAGTCCTTCCATGCCCGGAAGCGTGTGACTGACGACGCGCAATAGGTTCTCCTGCGAATCGGATCTAACGAGCAGTTGCCATCGATACCGCCGCCGCAGGCGCGGCACCGGCGCAGGCGCCGGTCCCAAGACAGCCACCAAGCGGCCGCCAGCAGGATCCACGGAACGTGCCGATCCATCCGGAGAGCGATTTTCGTCCGCCATCGCGCGTCGAAGCGCGGCTGCCCAGCGTTCGGCAGCCGACTTGACGTGCCGTTCCGATGTGCCCGACACATCGAGCCGTACGAGGTGGCTGAACGGAGGATACTGCAGCGCTTTCCTAAATGCCGACTCAGGCTCATTGAATACAGAACCATCATGCCGGATAACGGCCTGAATGGCATGATGATCGGGAAGGTAGGTTTGAATAAGGACCTGTCCCGTCCCATCGACTCGCGCGAGCGCCACGGCGTCTTGAAGAACATGATACGCGTGTTCGGCAGCCCGAAAATCCGGCATGTGGAGACCCGCGTCCGCGT
>DASSBQ010000010.1:0-8887 GCA_035698625.1 Nitrospiraceae bacterium | reverse complement strand
AAGGCGACGCGCAGGCGCTTTGGGACGCCATCACCGCGAGCTGGTACAGCCTCTCGTCGATCCTCGATCTGTACAGCGGTTATATCGCCGCCGTTCCCGCCGTGCGTCTCGAGGACGGCGCGCTCACGCGAGCGCTTGCCGACGTGATCGATAGGTTCGCTTCGAAGTGACCGCCGAGGGCAAAAGATCCGAATCCGAGGTCAGGTCTTGCGTTGACACATTGTTTGCATTGTTTGGCTAATCACTGAGCGAGATCAGTCCGTCGGCGAAGGTGTAAGTTCAGGGCGTAGCAGGCGAGAATGCCGAGGCCGCCGGCGGTGCTGCCGGCTGTCGGTGGGTTTCGCTGTAGCAGTCTGCTATTCTGCTATACTGAGTTCCACTGAAGTGTGGAGCCGGACATGAGGACGAATCGAGTTGAGATGAACCCCAAAGTAATGATGGGCAAACCTGTCATCCGTGGCACGTGCATTCCCGTGGAGCTGATTCTTCGAAAACTCGGTGAGGGCGCAACAGAGACTGATCTGCTTGATGCCTATCCCCGATTAACCAAAGCGGATATCCAAGCCGCCCTAGGCTATGCCGCCGACACCGTGGCGCATGAAGAGACGGTGCTGGTTGGTGCTCCTCCCCGCAGGCGATCCAAGCGCTAGTCTGTGCGTTTCCTCGCCGACGAAAGTTGCGATTCTCCGTCGTTCGAGCGCTTCGCGCTGCAGGCCATGACGTGCTCGCAGTGGCAGAACTCGCGTCTGGTTCTGACGATGCCACAGTCATGGACTTAGCCTTCCGTGAGAATCGAGTCCTCCTGACAGAGGATAAGGATTTCGGCCAGCTTGTGTATGCGCATTCACAGCAGTCTAACGGTGTCATTTTCATTCGTTATCCTGCTACAGTCCGAAAGACCCTTCCGAAGGCTGTGATGACTCTCGTGTCAAGACTTGAGCCGACTTGACCGGCAGCTTTGTCGTGATGAGCCCCGGTCGTGTTCGAATAGACGGGCGTATGCGATAGGAAATGGCGAAAACCAGAATGCCTTCTCCTTTTTACTCTTCCTGTTGTGGTGTCTCAATGCAGAGTTCTCTCGGCGAGGTGCCAGAGCCAGAAAATGGTGCCAGGAATCATTTTGAGAGACACCGGCAGCGTAGGCCACTTGTTGTGCCAGGATGCAACGGAATAAAAGCGGGAAATGATTCCCGACACCATTTCAGAGCCATCGATGCATCAGAGTCGGCGCGAGTCTGTGGCTGATCGCTACTTTCGCAGGCGTGCCGCGATTCGCGAATCCGCCGAAGACCAGCCGGCGTCGAACGGATGGCCTGGGCTGTCGATGTCGATGACCACCGGCGCGTGATCCGAGGGTAACGGTTTTCCTTTCCGCGCCTCGCGGTCGATTTCGGCCCAGACAACGCGGTGTATAACGGCGCTGTCACGAGCAGGTGATCGATGCGCATGCCGACGTTTTTGTGAAAATTGCCGGCGCGGTAATCCACCACGTGTACCGCCCGGGTTCCGGTTGATGCTGTCGGTACGCATCGCCATTAGGCAGCTGTTTTCTTGACCCGGAGTTCGGCGCGGTGGCCCGTGGCGGCGAGTACTCGGATGAGCACATCGGTCGAAACGCCTTGGGTGTTGCCATTGGCGATGGCTGTGACGCGGGTTCTTGACGTGCCTGCGCGCTTGGCGATGTCGGCATGGGTGAGCCGTCCGGATTGGATGATCTTAGCGAGCAAAACGGTGAGGTCCGAGCGGAATTCCATTTCAGCCGTGTCGCTGGCAGACAGACCGAGTGCACGACCCAACTCGTCGGCGGTACGAACCTTGATTAATTTGCGAGACTTAGACGTCGCCATGCAATACCTCGTGTAATCGTTGTCGGCCGATCGCCAGTTCATGGGCTGGTGTCTTCTGCGTCTTTTTCTGAAATGCGTGGAACACCACGATCGCCTCAGCCCGTTTGACGAAATAGAAAACCCGAGTTGCCCTTGTCTTGCTCCTGACCCTCAGTTCATGGGCGCCTGATGCCACTGCTGGCATGGGTCTGCTGAGGGGAAGCCCTAAACTGATTCCTTTCTGCAGATCGCGTAACGCTTCCCCGATCTGCTTCCGAATGCCCGGCTCTTCCCCTCGAACGAAAGCCAACGCTTTGTGGTGAAAGAGAACCGGCTTCACATCGGCCAGTATGTCCTAAATTTAGGACATCCGCAAGCGGCAAAGTAAGCAAAAGGTCGAGGGTCTTTGTTTGAACAGCTGAAGATCTTGTTTGCGGAATGTTCCTGGACTCGCGTCCGATGCATCGCTGCTTCTCCAGACGTGCCGCTATCCGCGACTCTGCCGAAGCCCAGCCGGCATCGAACGGACAGCCGGGGCTGTTGAGATCGATGACCACCGGTGCATGATGCGAGGGGAAGGTCTTCCCTTCCGCGCCTCGCGATCGATTTCGGCCCAGACAACGCGGTGTCTTAACGGCGCCGTCACGAGAGGAATTGAGCCAAGTACAACAATCTCGATGCCCTGATTTTCCGCGCCATGTGACATGGATGACCACGACACGCCTGGCGCCTCTCTTTGACGTTCTTCCCTCAATCCGGTAGTATCTACACCGTATCTACGATCGAACATGGAGGACACGCATGAAAACCACTGCTCGGAAGTGGGGAAACAGCTTGGCGATACGAGTCCCAAAGCGCGTGGCCGAGGAAGCCGGCCTGCGAGAGAAAGATTCTGTCGATATTGAAGTGCATGAAGGCGCGTTGGTTGTCCGGCCGCATCTCCGCCGTGTGCATCGCCTAGAAGATCTGCTGAAACGCATCACGCCCCGCAATGTGCACGATGAAGTTGATTTCGGTGAGCCGGTCGGTCGCGAGGCGCTGTAATGAGCCGGCGAAGCTATGTGCCGGACCGCGGCGACATCGTCTGGCTGCAATTCAGTCCTCAGGCGGGTCACGAGCAGGCCGGGCAGCGACCAGCGCTGGTTCTTTCCCCTGCTAACTACAATCGCCTTAGCGGGTTAATGCTGTGCTGTCCGATGACGACCAAGAAGAAGGGTTATCCGTTTGAGGTGGTGATATCTGATGCTCCGGAGCAGGCAAGCATCGTGCTGGCCGATCAGGTGAAAAGTCTTGATTGGAAGGTTCGAAACGCTGTCAAGAAAGGCGTCGTGTCAAGCGATGTGATCGCAGAAACCCTGAGCAAGCTTCAAACGCTCCTTTGAAACCTATACGTTTCAGATGTTGTCAGAATATGACTTCGGCAAGGGTGTCCGTGGAAAATACGCCAAAGACTTGGTCGCTCGCGGTGGTGCCAAGGATCTACAGCAGAGTCCTCCCGACCCTACGGCTCATCGCTGCTTCCCCAGGCGCGCTGCAATTCGCGAGTCGGCCGAAGCCCAGCCGGCATCAAATGGATGGCCCGGACTGTCGAGATCGATGACCACCGGGGCGTGATCCGAGGGTAATGGTTTTCCCTTCCGCGCTTCGCGGTCGATTTCGGCCCAGACAACGCGATGTCGTAACGGCGCCGCCACAAGCAGGTGATCGATGCGCATGCCGACGTTTTTGTGGAAATTGCCGGCGCGGTAGTCCCACCAGGTATACCGCCCGGGTTCCGGATGATGCAATCGGTACGCATCGATGAATCCCGCGCTCGACAGTCGCGCAAAAGCCTGTCGCTCGCGCTCCGACACGTGGGTCCCGTCATGACAGGCGCGTGGATCCCAGACATCGATATCGTCGGGCGCTACATTGAAATCACCGCCGATGACGGCCGGTGTCTCAGGAGTCACGGCCTCCTCGATCCAGCGAGCCAGCCTGTCGAACCATATGAGCTTCGCTTCATAAAACGGCGAATCCAGCTGCCGGCCGTTCGGCGCGTACACACAGATGACGCGCACGCCGCCGCATTCGGCAGCAAGCATCCTCGCTTCAGCCAGCGGTTCATCATCACCGGTATCCGACGTCCGCGCCGGCCGTAAGGGCTCTCCAAAATTCGTGATCACGCCGCCGATGCCGCACCGACTCGCGATCGCCACGCCGTTCCATCGACCTTCGCCATGGTGCACGAGCTCGTATCCGGCCTGCTTGAATGATCCGGCAGGCGCGTCCGCGTCCGCCAGCTTCGTTTCCTGCATCAGCAGCACATCCGGCTTCGCTCGATCCAGCCACCACAGGACCTTTTCTAGGCGAGCCTTCAGCGAGTTGACATTCCAGGTGGCGATCCGCATGTCTAAAGATTATCCTATCCCGGCTGAGTCTGCCGATTGGTAGTGGATCAGGCCGTTTGAAAGACTTTCAGCTAAGGTTCTTGGTTTCGGCGCTCGGACTCAGCATTCTGGCTTCCGCTGAACGTACTCGGCAAGACATAAATTCGAACCATTGTTATCATTCTTCGTAGCGAGCACCTGAAACTGATCCCTGCGGCAGCAACAACAATGCACAGAGCCTATCTTGGTCGCCTATCGGAACACGACCCGTTGCACTCCTATCTTCAGCATGACATTCAGCCGCAGATCGCCGGCACTCCTGGCCGTTCGACCTATCGAGTATTCAGGCTCAATGGCTCAAACGATGTGTACTTGTATGAAGATCGCGAGACGGCTACGAAAGTCATAGGTAAGTTTTTCCTCTCTTCAAGGAAGAAAAATGCGGACAAGGCTGCGTCACGCCTCACACGCGAGTTTGACAATCTCTGTATGGTGCGCAATCACGGATTGACGGGCTACCCCCATCACGTCGTCAGGCCGCTTGGACGCCACTATTCGATGAACGCACTTCTCGTCACCGAATATTGCGAGGGGGAACTCCTCAGTGAGGTGATACGGGAAGTAATCAGACACGGCAACCATGGCAAGCTTTATCATAAACTCACTGCCCTGGCCTATTTCCTGTCGGCCTTGCACAATCGGACGGCGATAGGTGCCAGAGTGGAATTCGATCACGACTGCCACTATATGGATCACTTGATTGGCAGACTTCTGGAAATTGCGGCAATCGGATGGGACGAGGCACGCGAGCTGTATTGGCTGCGCGACCAATGGCGCAGTCAGCCGAGGATGTGGGAAGACCAGCAGGTACTCGTCCACGGGGACGCGACACCGGAAAACTTTACGTTCAATCACAACTTACAAGTCATCGCATTCGATCTAGAGAGGACGAAGCGTGCTGATCGTGTTTTTGACACCGGGCGTATCGCCGGCGAACTGAAGCATTTCTTTATGCGTGCCAGCGGCGACCCGCATGCCGCCGAACGCTTCATCGGCCATTTCCTTTGGGAGTACGCCTGCCATTTCCCGGACCGCCACAGGGCTTTTCATTCGATCACCCGCAGGATTCCGTTTTACATGGGTATGACGTTACTCCGCATCGCACGAAATAGTTGGATCGATGCGGAATACCGCCGGCGTTTGATCAATGAGGCAAAAGCCTGCCTGAGGAGCTTCTAAATGCTCGTCAAAGGAATTATTTTCGATATCAATGGCACGCTCGTGAACATCCGTACGGACGAAGGACACGAAGAGATCTATCGCGTCATCAGCAATCTGTTGTCGTATCAGGGTATCTCACTCGACCCGAAAGCTCTTAAAGATTTGTATTTTCAGAAAATGAAGGAACAACGGACGGCGTCCAGCGAGCGTCACCCTGAATTCGATGCCGTCGGTATCTTCCGGGAGATTATTACGCTGTACGCGACCGACTTCACACGCGGTCTGCCGTCGCAGAAGCTCGAGCAGCTTCCGACATTGCTTGCTGAAACGTACCGTGCCGCCTCACGCTTCCGCTTGCAAGTCTATCCCGGCGTAGAAGACACGATGGCGCATCTGCATTCTAAATATCATCTTGCAGCAATTACCGATGCGCAAACCGCCTATGCAGTTCCGGAGCTGAACGCCGTGGGCTTGTGTGGATATTTCGATCCCATCATTGTCTCGGGAGACGTCGGGTATCGTAAGCCTCATGAACGTCTGTTCACCGCAGCGTTGACTGCCATGAACATGGAGCCGTCAGAGGTGCTGTATGTGGGCAATGATATGTATCGCGATGTGTATGGGGGTCAGCGAATCGGAATAAAAACGGTCTTTTTCAAATCCAACCAGGGGACGCAAGAAAAAGAAGGCGTCAATCCTGACTATATCATTTACAACTTCTCTGAGTTATTGAACGCCATCCGCTTCTTCGAGGACCAATGATCCTGGTGTCGGCCTGGACAAGTCGGATAATCTGAATCTCGCGACGATCTGATAATCAGACCCCTTGGAGTTGATCACTAAACCAAATCTCGGCTTGAGGAAGTGATGGCTGAGATGGTCTCGACTCAATGTTGCATCGTCGGCGGTGGGCCGGCCGGGATGATGCTCGGCTTGATGCTGGCCCGCGTCGGCGTATCGGTCGTCGTGCTCGAGAAGCATCCCGATTTCCTCCGCGATTTCCGCGGGGACACCGTCCATCCCTCTACACTGGAGGTGATGCATGAGCTCGGGCTGCTGGATGCTTTGCTGAAGCTTCCGCACCAGAAGGCTTCCCAGATCAACGGTGTATTCGGCGGACTCGCGGTAACTGTTGCCGATTTCTCTCATTTGCCGGTCCGGTGTCCGTACATCGCGTTCATGCCGCAGTGGGACTTTCTTAAGTTCCTTGCCGGTCAGGCATCCCGTTATCCGACCTTCACGCTGCGAATGGAGACCGAAGTCACCGGGCTCATCAACCAAGACGGTCGGGTGGTCGCGGTGCGCGCGAGAAAGGCGAACGGGGAGATGGAAGTGCACGCCCGCCTTGTGGTCGGTGCTGATGGCCGTCACTCCGTTGTTCGGACGCAAGCCGGCCTCCGCGTTGAGAATCTTGGCGCGCCGATGGATGTGTTGTGGTTCCGACTGTCCCGTGCTGTCGAGGATCCTGACACTCCCGTCGGACGGTTTGAATCGGGACGGATCTTCATCATGCTAAACCGTGGGGACTACTGGCAGTGCGGGTTCGTGATCGCGAAAGGATCCGTGGAACGCCTTCATGCAGAAAGTCTGCCTGCGTTCCGTACGAGCGTCGCGCAGCTCGCGCCCTTTGCCGCAGACCGTGTCGGCGAACTCACGGACTGGGATGGCATCAAGCTCCTAACGGTAAAAGTCGATCGGCTTCGCGAATGGTCTCGGCCGGGTCTGCTGTGTATCGGCGATGCGGCGCACGCCATGTCTCCGGTTGGTGGCGTCGGGATCAATCTTGCAATCCAGGACGCGGTCGCCACGGCGAATCTATTGGGCGCACCGCTTCGTGAGGATCGGCTGACGACTGAGACTCTGCGCTGCGTCCAACGCCGGCGCGAGTGGCCAACGCGGGTTACACAGCGACTGCAGGTCATCGTCCAGAATCGGATCATCAGCCGGGTGTTGAGCCGCACGGATGTGCTCGCGCCTCCGCTCGCACTGCGAATGCTGGCGCAGTGTCCAATTCTCCGGCGCATCCCGGCCCGACTCATCGGAATCGGCGTGCGGCCGGAACATGTGCTGACCCCAGAATAGTGGGGCTAACGAGATCTATTGGATGGGCCCCAATGCTTAGCACGGACCGGTGAGAGCCTCGAACAATCTATTAACCCACACAAATGGGAAACAAAGGGGTCGATGGAAACAAAGGGGGTCGAGAGTCTTTGCAGAGCGATCCGACCCGTGCCGAAGGGACAACTCAGCAGTTTCACCACTACCAAACAGCAAGAATGCCCCAAGAATGTATCGGGCGTATGCTGGAACACTTGCCTCGAACAATGACGATCCACGACTATAAAGGACGGAAAGATCTATGAGCCTCTACGACATCGACCTCGTGACCATTGACGGCAAGCCGCAGAAGTTGGACGCCTACCGCGGCAAGACGCTGCTCATCGTCAATGTCGCGAGCCAGTGCGGCTTTACGCCGCAGTACGCGGGACTGCAGGCGCTTTACGACAAATTCGTGGACAGAGGAGCCGTGGTGCTCGGTTTTCCCTGCGATCAGTTCGGACACCAGGAACCGGGCGGCGAAGCGGAGATCGCGCAGTTCTGCAGCAGGAATTACGGCGTCACCTTTCCGATGTTCGTAAAGATCGAGGTGAACGGCGCGAATGCGCACCCGCTCTACAAATACCTCAAGTCAGAGAAACCCGGGATTCTCGGTACCGAGGCGATCAAGTGGAACTTCACTAAGTTCCTCGTCGGCTCCGACGGCACGGTTGTGAAGCGTTATGCGCCGAGCGACAAGCCGGAAGCGATCGAGGCCGACCTGGCAGCGAGGCTGTAGGCCCCCTGGAGTCCTGCGCGGTCGGCTTGTCAAAGCGAACCGGTCCCGCGGCGATGGACGACTGAAGTTTCACCACCACCAAACCAGCAAGAATGCCCCAACGATCCAGTCGTACACGACACAGAAGGGGATGTACCAATGCGGCGTCTGGGCATAAGGGCCATGGCGGTGATGAAAGAAATCCCAAAATCCATGAGCTATATATCCTCCGGCGATCAAAAGCGGAGTGAGCTGGAGGCCTGCCAGTCCGATGGCGGCGAATGCCAGCGCGCCGGCCAACTCGATGAGGTTCGCGCTTGGCCGACCGTCCCGTGCGGCGAAGCCGACGTAGGCTCCACCAATCAAGGCCAGCAGGAGCGCAGCCCATTGCTGAGCCAACGGTTTCGAAAGCGCAATAAACACCGGAACCGTGACCACGGCAAGGAACAGGCCGGCCCAGTACGGATGCTCGGCTGGGAAATTGGCCGCTGGCTTAACGGTGGCCGTCTCAAGGCTCATGGGCACTTCCTTTTCGGGTCCAAAGGAAAAGAGGCTCTTCAGGAAATTGTGTGGGGCTTCACTTGTCCCCGTCCGGGCAAGGTTTCCGCTCCACGCAGGCTCGTCCACGCTGCTGTAGTGGCGGCGGCGGCCCGGCT
>DASSBQ010000009.1:0-3328 GCA_035698625.1 Nitrospiraceae bacterium | reverse complement strand
CGACGGACCGGCAAGAAACATATCCGGATAAGCTCGGACGATCTTGAAGACATAATCGTTGCCGACGAGAAAGTCCGTATGCTGCCGATTGAGCAGGCCGGTCCGGTCGTAATATCCATCCATGCCGAGCAGTACCGCTTTCGAAACATACCGTGAGGCGCGTAGCTCAGCCAGCAAATGTTCGAGATACCTCCGGTTGGTTTCGCGCGGATGGGCCGGTGAGAGGTCGTGTTTCCACAGGAGAAAACGAAAGAGCGGGCCTCGAAGGAGTTTCGGCGAGATGAAGCAACCGTTGTCGCCGTCCGGCAACGCCGCGAGATGGACATGGCAGTCGATCAAGGACTTGCTGGTCACGACAAACCAAATAAACCAAATGAACGATCAATCGAGTTACGTTTCACGTGAAGCGAGTCGTTCCAGCGCAATGCGCTTTACGCCTCGTAAATCGAGTTTGCCGGTTCCGAGGATCGGTAACGCGTCGACCTTGACGAACTGGTGCTTTCCGGGAATAAATAAATTGGGCAGGCCGCTCGCCGAGATCTTCTCCAGGATGAGAGGAATGCGGGATTCCTCAAGCGTATGGAGGACGGCCAGCCGCTCTCCCTTTTTTTCGTCGGGTAGCCCGGTCACGGCAAAGACTTGCGTGTCGGCTTCGGCAGCCTGCTGCAAGGCTTCTTCGACTTTTCCGTGGGGGACCATCTCGCCGCCGATTTTTGAGAAACGTGACAGCCGGTCGGTAATCGTCAAAAAGCCGTCTTCATCCAGAGAGGCGATGTCCCCGGTAATGTACCAGCCATTCCGCATGACCTGAGCGGTAAGATCTTCGCGCCCTAGATAGCCGCTCATCACATTCGGTCCCTTCACGAGCAACATGCCGGATGTGCCGGTCGGCAATGGCGCGTAACTATTGGGATCGACGATCCGCACCGACACGCCGGGAAGCGGCTGACCGACGGTGCCTCGGCGTGAGGCCGGTTGATAATAGCCGGCTGCGCGGAAGTCCGGGCAGTTGACGGCAATGACAGGGGCGCATTCCGTGACTCCATAGCCTTCGATCGGGCCGATCCCAAATTTGTCTTCGACGGCCTCCGCGAGTCGGGCCGACAGTTTTTCCGCGCCGGTCAGAATCACCCGCACCGAACTGAATTGTTCGGGAGTACAACGGCGTGAATAGAGTTGCAGGAACGTCGGCGTGGTGACGATAAAGGTGATCCGATATCGTCGAATGAGTTCGCCAATCGCCGCCACGTCGAGCGGAGAGGGGTGAAAGATCATCGCCGCATTATTGGACATGACAAACCAGAACACCATGTAGCCGAACGAATGGAAGAACGGCAGAATGCCGAGGACTCGTTCATTCTGATAGAAATGGAGCACTTGCATGGCACCCTGACTGTTGGCATCGATGTTGAAGTGCGAAAGCATGACGCCTTTGGGTTCTCCGGTGCTGCCGCTGCTGAAGATGATCGTGGCCATGCTGTCGGGTGTGAGCGGTATTGTCTGCCCGCAGGCGCGTTCGATGACGCGGCAGGGAGCGAAGAGGGCCAGCAGGGCAGCCAACACTTTCTGGCCCTTGCGGATCGTCGCGGCCACGTCTTCCAGCCAAACGATCGATGGTCCATCCGGCAGTTCAAGTTTGGCCTTTTCAACGAAGACATGGCTTGTCACGACCGTGCGCAGGCCCGCCAGTTCTACGGCGGCTTCCAGTCCGGATTTCCCGACCGTGTAGTTCAAGTTCACGATGGTTTTCCCGCAGAGAGGCGCGGCGACATTCACCAGGGCTGCGGCGACGGTGGGCGGCAACAACACGCCCACTCGTTGTTGGTCCTTCCAATACGGCTGAAGTGTTCTCGCCAGGACGATCGATCCGATGAGCGCTTGCAAGGATGAGACATGGGGGCGATTTTGGTCGGCCATGGCCAGGCGAAAAGGATAGCGACGCATTGAACGGATAAATTCGCGATGAAGCGGTCGGCGACTCGGTTTCCTGAGTTGCCAGGCTGCTTCGCCGAGTTCGCGTATCTTCCCGCGCAACTCGTGCGCCGGTGTACCCGGCGGCAGCGGTGCGCCGAACGAGACGGTCACGGGATACGGAAGTTGTTCCGGCACTTTCCACAGAAAGCGGCCATGATTGAAGCTGAAAATGCTGCCCCACACGCGGTCGAGATGAACCGGGATGATCGGAGCTGTCCGCCCTTTCACGACCCGTTCGAAACCCCGCCGGAACGGCAACAACGTTCCCGTACGAGTAATCTGACCTTCAGGGAAGATGCACACGAGTTCTCCTTTGTCGATGGCGGCACCGGCATCGCGGAGCGCTTTTAAAACGACCCGCAAGCCTCCATGAGAGGAAATGGGAATGACTCCGAGCGCCTTCATGAAAGGTTTGAAGATCGGTTGTTCGGTATATTGCGAATCAACGACAAAACGCACGGGCCGATCCAAGCTGGCGATCAGTAGAAAGCCGTCGACAAAGGAGACATGATTGGGAACGAGAAGTGCTCCACCGGATTGTGGAACATGAGACTCACCGATGATGCGGAGCCGATAGAGCGTGTTGGTGAGAATGACCAACACCAGCCGAATCAACGTGTCAGGCAAAAACCAAAGCGCCCATCCTATGCCGCCCACAGTCATTGCGGCCGCGGCCAGGAAAATGCCGGTTGTCGAGAGGCCGGCATTGGCCAAGGAACCGCCGACCAGTGATCCCGACAAGATGCCGGTGAAGACGCACGTGTTGGAAAACGAAATGACGGCACCCCTCCGATTGGAGGGGGATTTCCATTGGAGGATGGCGTTTAACGGAACAAAGATGAATGAACTGGCGATTCCGAGCATTCCCATCATGAGGAACGTTCCCGTCAGCGGGGGTGCCAGGATGCCGAGCGACAGCAATGTCAGAAATACGCCGATGGCGCCTAAAGGAATCAATCCGTACTCGACCCTGTTCCGGGAAATTCGTCCGACAAGAAGTGCGCCGACTCCGATGCCCACCGATAGAATGGTGAGTGGAAGGCCAGACATCGCGTCAGACAGATGCAGGACGGCTTTTGCATAGACGAGCACGTTCTGTCCGAACAGGCTCGCAATCGTCCAGAACATGACTTCCATGGGAACGGCCATGCGCAACATCCGTTCGGATTGAATCGCCGCCCATGCGCCTTGGACGGTAGCTCCCACACCGCCGGCCGCGCGGGCGGGTGACACGTGTGGAATGCTCAAGGCGGTTGTGAAACCGACGACCGAGAAGCCAGTCAATGCCAGCGGGGCCAGCCAGGTTTGATCTCCGGCGATTTGTAGTAGGAATCCACCAGCAGCCGTTCCCATC
>DASSBQ010000008.1:0-9125 GCA_035698625.1 Nitrospiraceae bacterium | reverse complement strand
GTCATGCTTGCGGACGCCGGCGAGGCGGTGAGCCGGCAGGGTGATTTGGCACTTGCCAAGCAGGCGCGGTCGCAGAGCGACGGCGAGCACTGTTCGACGTTCCGTTGCGAAGGACAACGGAACGAGTTGCGCAGCCGAGCAGATGCGAGGCTTACGTGCGGTCGAGTCATAGCGCTGAGCAAGCATCCATCGCATTACGGCCAACGCCGGATGGGCGCGGTCCTGCCAGCTCACCACTCGCTGGCGCGCACAAACTTGGTGCTCGTTAGTCCTCGCACCGTGCGCCCTTCGTCAGCCAAGACAACTTTCTTTCGTTCACTACAGCAGCTAGTCGAGGGCTATATAGCGCGAAAACAGCGATCGCGGAATCTCCCCTTCGTCAGCCAAGCCCCTCCTCTCTACAGAAATATCATGAGGTCTGCTTGCATTCTTCGACGGAATCCCTCTCTCTTTATCTGAATTTGTCCAGGTCATGCTTGAAGATATCGAAGCCCATGATGTGGTAATCTAAAAGAGCCAAGAGACGGGGGAGCGCACATGTACATCTCCCGCAAGAAGTTTTCGTTACCGGCTGTATTCCTCCTGTGCCTCTCTGCGCCGTTTATCATTCCCTCGAAAAGCTCCGCTTCTACGATCTATACCTACACCGAAGAATCCGGCACGCAGGCGTTCACTACGGAATTGAAC
This sequence comes from Nitrospiraceae bacterium, assembly GCA_035698625.1. GTDB lineage: Bacteria > Nitrospirota > Nitrospiria > Nitrospirales > Nitrospiraceae > DASSBQ01. The sequence continues at coordinate 8,438 of DASSBQ010000008.1, read as the reverse complement.
TCGGTCCCCGAGAGGTATCGCAGCCAAGTCATTCCGTTGAATTTCGATACCCCTTTGGAACCCCCGCTACCAGTGGAACCCACGCCGCCGGTCTCGACCGAACCGCCGCCTCCATCAGAGAACGCCAGGACGGTGACGGCGAGCGGCGAATACCGCATGGGCGATCATGACACCAAGAGCGATGCTGTTCGCCTGGCGATCGAAGCGGCGAAAAAAGACGCGCTCGAGCAGGTCGCGACCTATTTGGAGAGCGTGACTGAAGTGCGGAACATGGATCTGACAAGGGATGACATCCGTTCGTATACGGCGGGAATCGTCAACGTCCTGGAGCAGACGATCACGACCAGGCTTGAGGATGAGACCGTCGTGATCAGGGCCGATCTCACGGCGTCGGTCGATCCAAATGAAGTCGCGCAAGCCATTGCAGCTCTTCGCCGGAACGAAAGCGCCAGGAGCGAACTCACCGCGCTTCGAGCGGAAGCGGATCAATTGCAGCAACAGCTCGATGCCGCCAATCGGGCGCTGGCCGACGCCCCGTCCCCGGAGCAGTTGCAAGAGCTCAGCCGGCAACGCCAGGATATGCTGGACGAGCTGCAAGCCAATGCCCTCGTGTCACAAGCCTGGACGAGTTCGGTCTATGTGTCGCCGGGCATGTACGCTTATCCATGGATCGGCGTGCAAGGAATCAACGGCTTGCTGAGTCAGGCGCAACGCCTTTATCCACGACATCGCCATCTCCCGCGCGCGCAACAATTCATGACGACCCAGGCCGGCAACCTGCCGCCCGCTCCGGGAGGAACCCCATCGCCTCCCCCGCGCCGTCGTTCCCTGCTGGTTCCATCGTCCGCTTCTCAGCGCGCCCCTCAGTCCCCTCCCCTGCTCACACCTTCAGGCGTGCCTGCAAAAGTAGGCGACATCGTCAGCATTCCGACGCCACGATCCGTCGCGCCGATCCCTCATCAGTCTTCGCCGCAATCGCAACAACATCAACTTCATCCATCCCATTTCTGGCGGCCAAGCCCCCCGAACATTCACACCGCTCCTTCGGTTCCGCAGCCAAGTCCGTCCGTGAGTCCGCGACATTTCGGCGGGCATGGAAAACAGTTCGGAGGGGGCGGCCGCTCCGGCGGAGGTCATTTTCGAGGCGGCGGCCATCGCGGCCGGTAGGAATGCGGCTAATGTCATTCCTCGTGCAGAATGTTCTTCGCGACATAGGCCGCGATGGCGCGATATGTTGATGGGTTCGGATGGTTATCGTACCGGTCGATCTCATACTTCGTATTCGGAGTGCTCTCGTAATAATCCGGAATGATCTCGGACACGAGATGAACCCGCACATGCTTGTTCCGAAGCGTTTCCAGCACCCGTGGAAGAAATTGAAGAAAGTCATGTTTCACAAACATGTTATCCCACAAGATGACATGGAACTCGCTCTGCGGGTACTGCCTCGCCGCCTCCTCTTTCGCTTGCAACACGACGTCGAGAAAGAGTCGGACGTCTTCGTCGGACAGGCTTCGCAACGGACGCACAAATTTGTCGTAAATGTAGGATCGCCGTAGCGTCTTGGATATTGCTTCGCCGGTCGGTCCTTGCCGCCGCCAGAATCGCTCGATCGGCGAATAGCGGGTCTCGTCCGCCACAGAATCGACATGGCCGTCAGGCACTACACGCCCGCTGTCCGTCCGGCGGTAGAGTGGGACGTGGGGAAACCATGTCATGAGCCCCGCCACGCGTTCCATATGATACGGGATCGCCTGGTAGATGATGTATCGAGGCGATACGGTGACGATACGTTGAACCCGACCCGTTTCCAGTGCGGCCAGCATCTGCTGTGGTCCGTAGCCATGGAAGCCAAAATTGTAGACAGCATAGCGGCCCTGTGTCAGCAGGCCGGTCAGATATGGCATGGTCTCATTGTCTTCGACGCCGTCGCCCATGGTGTACGAGCACCCGAAGAATAGGATGGACCCTCGACCATGCGCGACATCGTACGGGGGAGCAATGCGTAATCCATTCGCATCAATGGTGTACGTGACCTTGTAGATGGGAACCGAATTCACTATTTTTTGATGGGTCGCCGCAAAGTTCTTCCGCGGGACTATTCCCAAGTCATCGTCACGGATGAAATAGAGATCATCACAGCAATACGCGTTCGTTTTCTCTATTTTGCTGCTCCATAAATAGATCTCTCCTAGCGCAAGAGCCAATAAGGCGGCCGATACGTTTATCCATATTGCTTTTGAGAAAGCCGTACCGGCTGTGAGTCCAAACCACAGCAGGGCTACAAACCACGCGAGCCAGAACCAAGCAAATGGCAGTAGAGAAGCTTGCAGAGACAGGTAGGCGCCCAGGATGGCACAGCCGAGAATGGCCAGGCGGATCGGCTGTCGAGACGATGCGCCGTAGCGCCAAGTCAACTCGGCCTCGCGAAGGACCCGGAGAATGTGATTGAAACGCGAGCGATGAACGTAACGAGAAACGACATCCGAGTCAATACGGCCGGAATCATCAAAGTCTAGATTAGACGATTACAACGAGGCTGACGGGCGATAGATACCGTACTCATGGCTTGGTCGGCTCCGCTGCGCACGATGTCTTGAACGAGGATTCCACCAGCAGTTGCTGATCGTCCAACTGCTTTACGATGACTTTGGCGGCTTGGAAGAGATCGTTCTGTTCTTCCTCGGCGATCCAGAACTTCGTCTTAATCCGCGTGACCCGCTCGGCCAACTCCGGATCTTCTGTGTTCTGCGCATACATCAGATGCCGGAGCGCGATATGGCGCACTTCGCAGCCGCATTGACGGGGGTCGTTTACCGGGACCCTGCCTCTGAATAGCCTGTCTTGTTTTGAGGTCGGGATCTCCATCCGCTCCAACAGCGTCCGGCGGGATTCCAGCAACATGGCATCCATCGCGTCCAACGCGTTCGTATCGACGAAATAGTCGATAAAGGCCCGGCTCGATCTTTCCTTGTCGAGTTCAGGATGCTCGCTCGCGGGCGTGGCATCGACGACGACAATCATACAGCCCTTAGGAAACAGACGGTCGAGCGACGTGCCCGGAATGTTCCGGTTCAGGTATTCGAGGACGGCCTGGACGCCCAGATTGTCGATCGGCCCGCCGTCATAGAGATGCAGGTAGTGCGGCGGCGTCATATACCACTGCAGGCTCACGTCCTGGAAGACGCCGGGAAACGCGGACGACGCATTGACGGCGTTGGCAACGCGATAGGAGGCGAGCACGGAATGAAGCAAGGCAAAGCGATCATCCGTGAAGGTGAAGCGGGTGTGATCGTTATGGACGGTCGAATTGAGCAGGATCTTGGGATGCGGCCGAAGGTCCGCGAACGTGGCCTCCTGGTAGAGTTGGTTGTTGAAGACCTGCACCATGACATCCGAGCGGGTGAAGTCGGACAGCCAATAGCGAAAGATGTTCTGAGGGAGAAACCATCGCCTGATCCAGCTGCTCTGGAAATCGTAGCCCAACGCCCGGCGGACCGCCGACTCCGTAAACGCTCCGGCTTTGTCGCCGAGCCCGTAGTACACGGCCGGCAGCGTTCCCCCGGACACACCTGAGATCACATCGACTTGTTCCAGCAGGCCTCTCTGCTGGAGTTCGAGCATGGCAGCCGCGCCAAAATTCGCCGCTCGGCTGCCGCCGCCGGAAATAGCGAGGCCGATAAACCGGCCATCCTTTCGTTCCAGATCCGTCAAACGCCATGAGCCTGCCGTGTCGGGCACCGGCGTGCCGGGAGGCCAGGGCTCATTCCAGCCCGGCCGCCAATGGCCTGGCAGCAGAGAACAGCCCTCGATCGCTACCAGCAGGCACGCAGCCCATATGCAGGCTCGGAATCCCATTCGGTTTCCTACATTGGAGACAACCCCACCGTGCGTCATCCTGCCGTGCATGGGAGCCGGTTGAGCTGAGACCCTTCGCCTGTCGATCTTTAGAAAGCGCATGCCGCCGCCGTTTGGTTGCCGGTTGACGGAAGTCATGAGCCACGCTACGCATGGATCGCGTCAATGACATGACCGCGCCCAAGCCGGCTCTTCTGCGCGCGCAGCCTACTGCCTGCAACCACGACTGTCAACCGCCTCCCAGACGTGGATCCACGTATTGCGTTCGGTTGGCGCTTCTTTGACGATAAGACCTAGAAAAGTTACGGGCGATTCTGCTCCAAAGATACGCTTGTCATCGAGAACGACTTCGTATATACCCCCGCGTAAAGTCGCCGAGAGCCGCATGCCAATGGGCCAGATAGATAAGGCCCCGGCGGAGTTCTTCTCGGCCGACGGGTATCGGAGTGGATCAGGAGGATGGGAGGAGAGTGAGGTATATGCGCCAATTGTTTCGACACACAATCAAATCTCTTACATATCTGCCTGCTTCATTCGTTTTGGTCGCCCTTGTCCTGCACGCCGGTCATACCGACGCCGCACCGCCGGGGAACGGTCCGTCCACAGCCGGCCTGCCTTTGCTCATCCCCATCCAGACGCGCGTACTTACCGGCCCCGGCACGAGCGCAACGGATTACAACATCGCCCTCTATAAAGATTCAAGCAATCCCACCGCCGCGACCTTGATCCAAGCCCCGTCCCTCGCTTCGAATGCCGGCTTTCAGATCGTCTATTTGCGGCGCACGGATCTCTCGATCGTGTCCAATGTGTCCATCGACCGGTCACAGCCGCCTCCGTATGACGGGAATTTTTTCCAAAGCGCCCTCGGCAAGGCGCTGGTGAGCACGCCTTCAGGGTGCGGCCAGGCCGGATGCATTCTGATCGTTCAGAGCCTCGGCACGATCGGCTTTACTCCCTACTTCGTTGATGGATTTCCTGAAAATTGCCAATATTTCTGGCAAACCCTTTCCGAACTCGGTCTTTCCTCGCGACTGGCCTATGCCAATGGCAACTCGAACCAGATTGCGTTCTCCTCGATCTCCAACACAATCCCGTTGGGCGCTAACCCGATCGTTCCCTCGGCCGGAACGTTCTTCGAGCGCCTGACGTGCAGCGGCAGCAACTACGGCGGCGGCCCAGTCTGTGACAAGCTCGGCTACCCTAATACCTCGTTCACCGCCCCCAAGGGCGCCGATCCGTCACAGCTCGGACAAACCACCGGCGTCCTGATCCGGGATAATTACCGGAATTTCACCTTCGCGCAGAACGCTCGTCCCATCTTCTTTTCGACCGCCACGGATCCCAGCGGCCCCAACGGGCTGACCCACACCATTACGGTGGACGGCGTGCCGTATGCGTCGGGTTTCGCTCGGCAACAGCCAGCGAGGATTCCATCTCTTGATCCTGAACGCGACGGATGTGACGCTCGTGCAGAACCAGACGTTTCCGAGCCAGAGCGACGCGAGCGAAGTCACGGCATTGTACAACGCCGTGACGGGATACAAATCCTACGGCTATCTGTTTTTCATTGCCTCGTTCGGCAATACCAGCTACTTCTGCCAGCCCAATAGCGGCGCGCCTTGTTCGGCACGTAAGAATTGGTACCAGGCCTCACAATTGATGGGAAACTTGGGCGGGACGCAGCAGGTCTTCTATCTCGCCAACAATCCGCAGGTTCAACCGTTTCAGTACGACACCTACACCCTCGTCGGATCATTTACCGATGGCGGCAGCCTGGAATCCACCTCAACGGGACTGACCCAGTACGCCGCTGAAATGAGCTCCATTATCTCCCGCGAAACAGAGGCCAACCCTCCGCCTTCCGGTCCCGGTACGGGCGCCGACACGGAGGGATTCCTTCGGATGAATCACCAGGGCTTCTATAGCCCGGCCTCTTTCGGACACCGGCTTACGCTCGACAAGACGCTGATGTCGGACATCCTGTCCGCCTCTCTGCTGAATCCCACGCCATGGCCCTTTCCCGGCTCCGATCCTACAGGATCAAAAGCCGCCTACACGTGGATCAGCGGGCAGCTGTGCTGCGCTGATATTCGCTCGGCGTATGTCAATCTCAACGTCTCGCCCCAGATTTGGCTCACGCAGCTCGGCCGACTGGCCTATCCGTCCAACGTGACTACCTTCACCCAGGCCGATTTCGACGCCATGAACCGGCAACTCGCGATGGAGTTTCAGTACGTCATCCTAACCCGACTCTTTCAGGACAATATCCTCAAGCTGTACCAGGATCAGCAGGCCAACGTCTCGCTGCTCCTGCAAGACGATTACGATAAAGTCTTAAAGAATGTGCAGGTAGGCCTTACGACTCCCGTGCAATCGGCGTCCTGGACGAATATCCTAAGCAATGTCTTCGGTATCGAGACCAGCTTGCTCAATGCAATCCCTGAAGGCGGACTTGTGGCAGCGGGCACCGAGATCGCGCTGACGGTAGGAACGGTCGTCGCGAATGAAGCCGCGTCGCGCACGAACTCGCCGGCCGGCACACCGTTGCAGGCGCAGGAGACACAGGAAATAGCCGCGGGAGAGTTAGCGAGCAAATTGGCGGATGAATTCGCAGCCACGTTGATTTCTCTCGGCGGCGACTTCGACCGTATCGTCACCGACTGGGGCCGGCTCAAGACGTTGGGAGCGCCATTGCTCGCCGGCCAGGTTCCCTGGGACGGTAATTCCGCGGGCTTGCTGCTGCAAGGCTTTGACCGGTTGGTCCAGCGCGAGCTGTACGCGCAACTCCTTCCCGCAAATTTTGTCGTGCAACAGCTACCCTACACGGGCCATGACCGATTCATCCAGAATACTACGTATCATCATGGGGACGACGAATGCGACTGGGAACATTTCGTCAACAATAAGGCGGTGCTCTACTATCCAAACGGTTCGGTCAATAACGACAGTCACGACGACAAGGCCGGCAAATATCCGTGGGAGTACCAATGGGGCATCTGGGCATTGACTGTGGCGAAGTATCAAAACGCCTCCTGTCCGGGATACTCGCAGAAATACCCGAACACATACGGCTACCCCGATACATTCGGCCTGTTCCAACCGCTGGATCCCGGTAACCCGGACGCCTTGGGAGCCTATCGCTTTTGGTTTTACACGCGAGGCAGTCTGCCGTCCGTGACCAATAACAACAATACGCCTTGCTACGATGCCTCGTGCTGAGAGACTCGGCACAGGTCTTCGTTCTCGGACGCCTTTCTTCTCCCTTGACCTCCTCATCGAGCGGGCGCATCCTTTGAACTGATTTGCATGAGGATCTGTTCCTCGCTGAACCACCGACACGCGGCACCGGCTCACCGAGGCGTTCGATGTCTGCTTCTTACAGGAGAGGCCTACCATGATTGCCGCCGCGCTCTTGCTTCTGCTTCCCTTCCCGCAGGAGAGCGCCGACTGGTTTCCAACCCATTCATTGTCCGTTCACCGCGTATCTTCGGACCGCACACTGACCGGCGATGAGTTGCTCAAGATCGGCGAAACGCACGACTTCCAGCAGCACTTTCAAGAGACGCTGACCTATTATGAGCTCGCCTTGTCCGCGTTCCGGGAAAAGAAACAAGCGAAGGGCGTGGCCACCACGCTGGTGAAGATCGCTCAGGTGCGGGAACGCCAAGGCAAGTTCCAGGATGCCGACGTCGCGCTCCGGGAAGCCCTCCCCATCTTGGCCCGGTCATCCGATCGACTCGCGCATGCGCGGGCGCTCTTGGTCGCGGGGCGTATATCCACGCGGCTGGGGTACTGGGAGGACGCCCGAGCGTCGCTCGGTCAAGCCGTCAAATTCTTTGACCGAGCCAAAGACCACCGTGGATGGAATGACGCGCTGGTTCACCTGGGACTCTTACAGGTCGGCGATGGCCAGAGTGAGCCGGGCTTGTCGGCGCTGCAACAGGCGTGGCAAGACGCGCGCACCCGTCAGGATCGCACTCAGCAACTGTCGGCGGTCGTGGCGCTCGGAACGGCAGCATGGCTGTTGGATCGAACAACCAATGCGCGCCGGTACTATGAAGATGGTCTCCATCTCGCACAACAGGAGCGCGACATGGCGCTCGAAGCAACGCTTCGGCTCCGACTTGCTCATATTTATAGTGAAGACGGCCGGCTGAACGACGCGATTGATTCAGGGAAGCGCGCGCTCATTGTCTCTCGGACCCTTCGCGATTCGGCGACCGAGGCGGCGGTGCTGTCTCGATTAGGCGACGTCTATCGGAAAACGGGACAAACGGCCGAGGCGGACGAGTCGGACCAGCGGGCGCTGTTACTTTACAGCCACCGTCAGACCCTCGTGCACGGAGGCCGCTAGGCACGTTTTCTGCTGCGTCTACCGTCAGCGCTCACTCTTCTGCCGAGAAAAACCATGCAGGTCGTCAGCCTAATTTGGGGCATTTTTGCGATTCTGGGGATGCTGATAGCATTCACGCCGATGCTCGGCGCATTGAATTGGCTGAACATTCCCTTTGCCGGCGTCGGCGCTATCTTCTCGGCCATCGCCGTGGGGCGGTCCGCTCCCGAAACGAAGGGAAAGAGTG
>DASSBQ010000007.1:0-6381 GCA_035698625.1 Nitrospiraceae bacterium | reverse complement strand
GGCTCGTCAAGGGCGCTTATTGGGATTCCGATACGATTCGTTATCGCCAGCGCGGATGGCCGATTCCGCTCTACGAACGGAAAGCTCAGACCGACCTCAACTATGAACGGCTTGTCCGACGCCTGTTGGAACACACCGATGTCATTCGTCCCGCGTTCGGCACCCACAATCTGCGAAGCCTGGCCGTCGTGGAAGCCACGGCCGAATCACTCAAGCTCCCGCCCGAATCGTGGGAATATCAAATGATTTTCGGGATGGCCGAACCATTCCAGACCGCTGTTACGGCGCGGCCCCGCCGCCTTCGCATCTATACACCGGTGGGAGAATTGTTGCCGGGAATGGCCTATCTGGTGCGGCGTCTCTTGGAGAATACATCCAATGAATCCTTCCTCCGAAAGGAATATGTGGAGTCACAACCGTTGAGCGCATTGCTGGCACCTCCCAGCTCGGCCGAACCTGCCGGCATCACTCCTGACTCCGTTCATACCGATCAATTCAAGGCGAGTCCGGGTGAATTTCAGAACGAACCGTCGGCCGATTTCTCGCAGGAACCGATCCGCCATGCGATGGAGGAAGCGCTTTGCCGCATCTCTGCCCGGTTGGACCATGGATGGTCTGCAAAGCTGCCGAAGCAGTCTGCGCCGTCGAGCGAGGAATTGCTTACCCGGAATCCAGCCGACCCGAGCGTGATAGTCGGTCGCTTACGGGGATATGCGGCATCCGACATCGGCGCCCTGGTGGAAACGGCCAAGAAACACGGCACCGAATGGGGCGCCCAGCCGGCCAGCGCGCGCGTGGTTCTGCTTGAAAAGGCGGCCGCTCTCATGCGGGAGCGGAGGTATGACCTTGCGGCCTGGGAAGTCTTTGAAGAAGGGAAGCCCTGGCATGAGGCGGACGCCGATGTCGCCGAAGCCATCGACTTCCTCAATTTTTACGCCGGGCAAATGTCTCGCCTCAGCATCCCGCAACGGCTCGGTGAGGCACCGGGGGAGCTGAACCATCGCCTGCTGTCGCCTCGCGGCGTGACGGCCGTCATTGCTCCCTGGAATTTTCCGCTTGCGATTCCGACCGGCATGGTATCCGCGGCGCTCGTGACGGGCAACACCGTTTTGTTCAAGCCCTCCGAACGCTCGTTGATGGCGGGGCAACTGCTTGTAGAAATTTTCGCGGAGGCCGGTCTCCCGCCCGGGGTGCTCCAATTCGTGCCGGGCGGCCCGGAGGCCGGTAAAGCGCTCGTGCTCGCGCCGGAAGTCGCCACGGTGGCATTTACAGGCTCGAAGGACGTCGGGCTCTGGATTCTTCAGCAAGCAGGGTCCGTGTCTCCCGATTCGCGAATGGTCAAGCGGGTCATCGCTGAGATGGGCGGCAAGAATGCCATCATCATCGATGACTCCACCGATCTGGATGAGGCCGTCGCGGGCGTGCTCTATTCCTTTACCGGGTATGCCGGTCAGAAATGCTCCGCCTGCTCTCGCGCCATTGTTCATCAGGGGGTCTATGACATATTCATTCGCCGCCTGGCCGAGGCCGTATCGAGTCTTCGCATCGGCATCCCTCGGCATCCCGGCACGCAAATGGGACCTCTCATTGATGAACGCGCACTGGCTCGAGTCCGTCAGTACGTCGAGATCGGAAAAAGCGAAGGCCGGCTCCTCGTTGAGCGAAAGCCCGACGGTGCCGGCTATTTCATCGGGCCGGTCGTGTTTGTCGATATCAGGCCCGAGCATCGATTGGCGCAAGAGGAAATCTTCGGTCCCATCCTCGCGGTCATGAAAGCCGCTTCGTTCGGCGAGGCCCTTGATTTGGCAAACGGGACCGCCTACGCCTTGACGGGAGGGCTTTATTCACGTACCCCGTCCCACGTGGAACAGGCGAGGCTGCAATTCGATGTCGGAAATCTTTACATCAATCGGCCTATTACCGGAGCCCTGGTCGGCCGGCAACCGTTCGGGGGACATCGATTGTCGGGAGTGGGAGCCAAGGCGGGGGGGGAAGACTATTTATTGCAATTCATGACCCCGCGTGTAATTAGTGAGAACACCCTTCGCCGGGGTTTCGCGCCGACTGAGTGAAGCCGAATTCGGCGTTACCTCGAATTCTTCCAGTTCCTCGATGATTTCAGTCACCAATCCACGATCTTCCTTCAAGGCGCCCAACTCTTGCCGCTCCAGATATTTAACCAACCCGATTCCTTTGACAAACCAAGCCGTCATGACATCCGTGCCGACCACGGCTCGTTTCACCGATGAGAGGTGAATGCGAAGCGTCATCCGGGCTTCCACTTTCACCGCCTCGGGATACGACCCGGCCGGAACCATAACGGCTTCGTGACCGACAATGGTGGCTTGTCCTCGCACATCGGCGCGTTCGTTCATTCCATCCCCGTCGAGATCGTTGCCGAAATCGATGTCGGTGCGGTCGAACTGTTTAAAAGAAGACTTTACCTTCATGGGAAACCGGACGATCTGATAAGGCACCAGTTGCCGCTCGAGTGTCGTCCCGGGCTCGGAGCCGTAGTACACAATGCCGGCGGCGTCGCGGCGATACAAGCTGTCCGAAGGACCATGGTTCCCCGGATTCGTGTCGTGGAACACCATGACCGTCGTGCCGCCTTTCAGATTCTTCGTGCCTGTCACGGACGACACATTGGAAAAGAACTTGTTCTCGATTGTCTGGAGCGGTCCTTCTGAAATCTGCCCCCGATAGTGCCAGCGGTTGCCGATCGCGTCGGGAAAATAATCGGGCGATTGCGCGATGCTGTCCTCTCCCTCGGCGCATGAACCTGCCTGCGGCGCTATGATCGTCAACGTCCCTGCAAACCCGCAGATCGAGAGCATCATTACTATCCAGGTCGTTCGAATTCTCATGCCGTTCAACTCCCTACTTAGTCTTGGAAACGGTAACATACAATGAGATGAGCGGCAAGCTGCAGAATCGGCTCCCTTGCCTTCTTGCGATTCAACTTCCATAATCTCGTCTCTTCCGCGGAAGGACTTATGCCGCCGACAGAGTCATCCACACCCGGCGATCGAAGCGGACACCATGGCAGCGCCGTCCTCGTGACCGGCGGCTCAGGCGTGATCGGCCGGGCCGTTTGTCTCGCCTTTGCTCATGCCGGCTGGTCCGTGGGAGTTCATTATCACACCAGGCCCGCCGAGGCGGCGCACACCGTTTGGCTGATGCGAGACGCATCACCCCATTCCACACTCTACAAGGCAGATATACGGTTATACGGTGAAGTTCGCAATATGGTTGACCTTTTTTCGAAGGATTATGGAAGCTTGAATGTCATGATATGCAATGCTGGAATTGCCAGCGGCCAATTGACCGTTCGCCATCCAAACGACGACTGGCAGCGCATCATCGAGACAAACCTCACGGGAACCTTTCATTGTATCCGAGCGGCGGGAGCCAGCATGGCGGCCGGCGGGGGTTCCATCATCGTTATCGGGTCGTACGCCGGCTCCCAAGGCGATACCGGACAGGCGGCCTATGCATCTGCCAAGGCTGGGCTAATCGGTCTCGTCAGGACTGCGGCGCGGGAATGGGGAGCTTCCGATATCCGGGTGAATTTGGTGTACCCTGGGCGGCACCACACGCCGCTCGTGGGGAACGCATTCAATACCGGCATCGAATGCGCCGGCCATATGCTCGGCAGGCCACCGGCCCTTGATGAAGTCGCTCGCGTTATTTCTTACTTGGCGCAGCTGAAGGACGTGTCGGGCCAAGTCTGGAATCTGGATAGCAGGCTCGTGTAGTCGCCATGGGCATCGGAATTTTTCTGACCGGCACGGACACCGGAGTCGGTAAAACGATGGTCGCGGCGGCGCTGGCTCGTTATTTGCGGCAAGACGGTTCTTCAATCGGCGTGATGAAGCCCGTCGAGACCGGTGTGATGGCCCATGCGTTGGAACATAGCGACGGGTATCGACTCACAAAGGCGGCCGCCAGCCGCGATGAGCCTCCACTGGTCACCCCCTATCAATTCCATCGACCGACGGCGCCGTTAGCGGCCTCGCGACAGTCCTCTCGACCTATCACGCTCGCTGAAATTGCGCGGTGCTACAAGACCATCGCCGAACGCCATCGGATCACACTGGTGGAGGGCGCCGGCGGTCTACTCGTTCCCCTGGGAGACACCTGGGACGTGCGGGATCTGATTCTTGAATTGGGACTGGTTGTGATTGTCGTGGGTCGTACCGCGCTCGGCGGCATCAACCACGCCAGATTAACCATCGAAGCGTTGCATGTCCGCCACATTAACCTCTTGGCTTTGGTGCTCAACCAAGCCTATCCGATCTCGTCGGCGCTTGAATGGGAGCAGGCCACATCGACCTGTTCGCTGCTTCGCGGTTTGGTGGCCGAGCCTGTTCTCGGCCCCCTTCCATATGCGGAGATCGCAGGGCAAGACTGGCAAAGCGCTGTCGATCAGCTCGCGCGAGATCCGCTCTTCATTTTGCTGGGGGACCTCATCTCCCGAATCGTCCCATGAATTCATCTACAGCCCGACCGATATTCGGAGCCTGTAACACCGCCGAGATGACCGCCACTCCATCGACGCCGGTTTGGCGGATCTCGCTTGCGCGCTCGATCGAAATCCCCCCGATAGCAAACAGTGGAACCGAGACGAGCGGTCGAATTTCTCGCAACCCGGCCACTCCCACGACCGCCTCATGGCCCGGTTTGGTTGAGGTTGAGAAGACCGGGCCATACGCAAGGTAGTCCGGTTTGCTCTGAACCGCAGCCCTCACCTGCTCCAGGGTGTGCGTTGAGATGCCAAGAATCTTGTTCCGGCCAAGCAACGCGCGCGCTTCCGACGCAGGCAGGTCGGTTTGACCCACATGAACGCCGTCGGCATCAAGGGCAAGCGCCAGATCACAGCGATCATTCACGATGAACAAGGCACCCACATCGGCCGAAGCACGCCGTAGTTCGCCGCCCAATCGATAGGCTTGCTTCATGGTCGCATTCTTGTCGCGGTACTGAAAGAGCCGGACGCCATGATCTGCCGCTTCTTTCAAGACGTCGGCGAGCGGACGCTCCCTTGAGGCCGCAGGGTCGAGAACCAGATAAAGCCCTCGCAATGACGAATGTCCCATGAACGCGCCTCAGGGTCCGATGGTTACCCTTGGCGATTACGACGATTGGCCGGCAAGGAAGCGCTCGAGGAAGGTCGTGGAGACATAACCTTTCTGAAAATCCGGGTCGCTGAAGATTCGCTTATGGAGTGGGATGGTGGTCTTGATCCCCTCGATCACAAACTCGTCCAGTGCCCGCCGCATGCGGGCCATTGCTTCCTGTCGATCCCGCCCATGCGTAATCAGCTTGGCGATCAAGGAGTCATAATATGGCACAACCGTGGCATTAGATTCCATGGCGGAGTCGACCCGCACTCCGAAGCCTCCCGGGGCGGAATATTTCGCAATCTGGCCGGGACAAGGAGTAAATTTCTCCGGATCTTCGGCATTAATGCGGCATTCAAAGCTGTGCCCGTTCAGTTTGATATCCGGCTGCTTAAATGACAAGGTCATGCCGGCGGCGATGCGGATTTGTTCCTTGATAAGATCGATGCCGGTGACCATTTCCGTGATCGGATGCTCGACCTGGATGCGGGTATTCACCTCCATGAAAAAAAACCGGCGGTCTTTGTCGAGCAAAAATTCGACTGTCCCGACATTGCGATAATGAATCGCCTTGACCGCTTCAACAGCCACCCGTCCGATCTCCCGCCTCAAGCGGTCATCCACGGCCGGTGAAGGTGTTTCTTCCACCAGTTTCTGATGACGCCGCTGAATCGAACAATCCCGCTCGCCCAGATAGACGACATGACCGCGATGATCCGCAATAATCTGTACCTCAATATGGCGCGGCTCAAGGAAATATCGCTCCAGATAAACACCGTCATGGCCGAACGTTGATTTGGCTTCCGCCTGAGCGGCCTGGAAGGCACGCCCCAATTCTTCCGTTCTGTTCACGACGCGCATGCCGCGCCCGCCTCCGCCGGCCGAGGCTTTGATAATGACGGGAAAGCCGATCGTCTTGGCCGCTTCCAAGGCATCTTGCTCGCTTCTGAGTTCTCCCGGGCTGCCCGGCGTGACCGGCAAACCTCGCTTGGCCACGATTTCTCTCGCCTTGGATTTATCACCCATCAGCGCAATATTTTCGGAGGTGGGACCGATGAACTTGATACCGATAGACTCGCAAACTTCCGCGAAATGCGCATTCTCTGACAGAAACCCGTAGCCCGGATGGATGGCATCGGCGCCCGTTATTTCAGCGGCGCTCAAGACATTCGGAATATTCCGATAACTCAACGCGCTGTCCGCCGGACCGACGCAAATCCGCTCATCGGCCGCACGCGCATGCAGGCCGTGGGTGTCG
>DASSBQ010000006.1:0-2414 GCA_035698625.1 Nitrospiraceae bacterium | reverse complement strand
GTCGGCGGCCGTATACAACACGCAATTGTCGCCTGCCACGCCGGTGAGAATCAGCCGCCTGGTTCCCAAGAATTTCAACAACAGCTCCAATGGGGTCGCGAAGAAGCCTGAATGTTTCGGCTTCAACACGAAATAATCGTCCTCGGTCGGGCGCAGCCGCTCCGCGACCGGCTTTCCTCTGCATTGGGTTTTCAGGCAATGTTCGACCAGCTTGTGGAAATCGTGCCGCCACTTCCCGAAGTTATCGTTCACGTAGATGGTCGGCACATGAGCCGCCGTTGCCCGCTGCTTCAACCGCGCAATGCGGTCGGTCGCCTGTACCACGGCGGGAAACAGCTTTTCCGCGTCGTCGAACGTAAAGGCATTGATCATATCGATAATGAGCAGACAGGTGTCGGCCGTATCGGGAACGTTGCCATGGAGGTCCAATGGGGATGAAGACATGGCCGTGTGAGACTTATGGCGCCGGGTCAAGCAGCTTGCGCTGCACGAGCGCGAGTTCTTGGACAAATCGCCGGTACTCGGTTTCCTGTTGCCCCCGCTCCGGATGGCGAAGAATAGCGGACGGATGGACCGTGACCATCACGACCGACGCCCATGGCGTGTCGAGAAACTTGCCGCGAGTCTCATTCAGACGGACCACTTTGCCGAGCATGGCTTGCGCAGCCGTGGCGCCGAGGCAGACCACGATGCGGGGCCGCACTGCTTTAATTTCGGTTTGGAGCCACGGGCGACAGGCCGCGATTTCACCGGCCGACGGTTTTTTATGCTTGCGGCGTTTGCCTTGCGGCTCCCATTTGAAATGCTTCACCGCGTTGGTGATGTAGACCTCATCCCGTGCAATGTCGGCTTCCACGAGCGCTTTGTCGAGGATCTTCCCCGCCGGTCCCACGAAGGGATGGCCCGCTCGATCTTCCTGATCCCCCGGTTGCTCTCCAACGAAGAGAATCTTGGCGTGCGATGCTCCCTCGCCGAACACCGTCTGAGTTGCTCGTTGGTAGAGGTCGCAGCCGGTGCAGGATTCGGCTGCCGCGCGCAATGCCGGCACCGTCACTGTGGACGGCAGAAAGTCTGCGGCGGATCTGTCCGGCAGTCGTCGTCCCATGTGTCACCATACCATGCGTGGAAAGACTGCGACAGGAGGTTGTTTTTGAATCGGTGAGCGGCGGGAAAAATCCGGAGGTCGTGGACCGTCAAGGTTACGACTCCAAACTGCTCTTCGACAAGACCGTGCAAGAGGTAAGGATAGTCGGTAGACAGCAAATGGCAACACCGTTGATAGACATCCGGAAACAAGGTGGCGTCGTACAAGGCGGTCGTATCTTCGAAGGTGGCAAATTCCATCGGTTGGCCATGCTTGGTCTCGGCAAACTTTTCGGTGATCAGCCAGCCGACCATGGTGATGGTACGGCCTACGTGACGAGCCATGGTCGAGCCGGGGACGGGGGACAAGCGTTGGATCTCGTCGGCGTACAACTCCAATGGATGCCGGCTGGCCAGCAATCCGAGTGTGTCTCGCTCATGGGCGAGCTTGAGAGGCGCGGCATATTCATCCGGAATGGGCATGGCGGACCGCGTCTGATCGCCGGCATACAGCCGCCACAAAAGCGCCGGGCGGGTTAGGTCGCCCGCCAGGGAATCGCAGCAGCCGGCCCGCACAAGGGTTCGCGCGTCGGCCGGTTCCGGCTTAACGCGGTCGAGAAAGTCCTGGAAGGATCGAAATCGACCGCCGCGATTCCGTTCTTTGACGATGCGCTTCCCCAGGGACTCCGGCAGCGTTTTGACTTGCATGAGCCCGATGCGTACGGAACGGTTGCATCCTGTATAGGCCCACTCACTCATGTTCACGTCCGGGAGCAGAATGGAGAGTCCCATCCGTCGCGCTTCGGACAGATAGGCAAAGGTGGAGTAGAAGCCGCCTTGATTGCTGATGACGGCGGCGATGAACTCCGCGGGATAATGGGCGCGGAGATAGGCGGATTTGAACGAGACTTGCGCGTAACTGGCCGAGTGGGGCTTGCAAAAACTGTAACCGGCGAAGCTCATGATCATGTCCCAGATCGACGCGATGACGCGGGCCGGCACGCCGTTCTTGGCGGCGCCTTCGCAAAACTGCCGGTAATAATCGCGCAGTTGCTTGGCTTTGTGCTTTTTGCTGAGGACTTTTCGCAATTGGTCCGCATCCTCCACCGAAAAGTCGGCCAGGGCCATGGCGACTTTCGTGACGTCTTCCTGATACACCATGATCCCGTGGGTTTCTTTCAGAATGGGTTTGAGCCGCGGATGCCACGGATCATAGGACTTGCCCTGCGCGCGCCGGATGAATTCATCGACGAAATGATTCGCCGCCGGCCGGACCAGCGACGACACCGTGACGAGATAGTCAAAGACATCGAGCCGCGCGCCCCGCTGAA
>DASSBQ010000005.1:0-8388 GCA_035698625.1 Nitrospiraceae bacterium | reverse complement strand
GTCAGGACACGCTTCACCGAGAACCCCGCTCGAACCAGATCAGCCAGCGGCGCAGCGCACAGCAAGTCGAATGCCCGGTCCGGATGTCGAGACTGCAACGCGTGCAACGCCGGAAGCGTTTGAACAAGGTCGCCGAGGCGCGCCAGTTGGATGACCAGCGCATGCGAAACCCCGGCAGGATCAGGCTGCATGATCCGATGCGATCAGGGACTCGTTGGCCGCGATCCGCTGTTCCAGCTCTTTCAGGCCATCGTATGACGCATCCAGCAGCCGCAGTCGATCGCATTCCTGGCGAGCCCGATCCATTCGATTCATCCGTACCAACACGCCGCATAAAGCAAATCGTGCACTGAGGTCGGCAGGATTTCTCGCCACATACGTCAAGAGACGGTCGCCAAGCTCCTCCCATCGCGCCAACAGCGTGCCGGCGCGGATCAGCCAATGCATCGCTTCGGCGTCATCCGGTCCGTCCTCCAACAACGCGTTGAGCGACGTCCATGCCGTCGTCGCCTGCTGGAGACCAAGCGCCGACATCGCAATGCCGAGACGCGCTTTCCTCGCATCGGCGTCGCACTGCAATGCCTGCTCGAACGCCATTCCCGCTTCGGCATAGGCTTCACGCTGCATAGCCATAATGCCTCGCACGAGCAAGCCTTCGCCGTGCTCCGGATGCTTGGCGAACAGGTTCCTCAGCTGCTCGTCCGCCTCGCCAAGCTGTCCCCGCTCGACGGCCGCTTTCGCGAGCGCCACACGGGCCTCCGGATCTTCCTCGATGCTGAGCAGCCGTTTCCAAAACGGTTCGGCCAATGCATGCCGGCCGACGCACCGGCAGACGAAGGCCGCCCACCGCAGCACCCACACGTCGGCCGGCCATGTATCCGGCCGAGCGAGCCACGTCGCGACCGTCTCCATGTCATCCTGTTGAGACGCGCGCTGCACCGCAGCGACGGTGTTCCATTGAGATTGCGCGGCCGGATCGCTCAATTTCTCGATGCGGCTTCGCAGCAGGCCGTCGTCGTTGTAGTAGCGGATGGCATATCCATCCGCATAATGAATCGCATCCTCGTCGGTCAGATTCCATTTATGGGCCCATCGCTGGACAAGCCGCTTGGCATTGTCCTTATCATGCGCTTTTCGGCCCGGCGTTTGACTTTCGAGATGATACAGGACGCTGTCCGGCCGATAGAGCAGCTGCCAGCCCTGTTCACGAATCTTCAGGCACAAGTCCACGTCCTCGAACCCATTACGATACCCTTCGTCGAATCCGCCCACCGCTTCGAAGACCTCGCGGCGCACCAACATGCAGGCCGCGGTGATGGACTGAAATTCCCGGCGCCGATTCACGCAAGGCGCGTCCGACGGCAGCCCGCTGTAAACGTGATAGGGGGTGAACCACACGCGCGAGAACGCCACCCCGGCATGTTGAATCGTGCCGTTCTCATAGAGCAATTTGCTGCCCACGACCGCCGCCCGGCTGTTGTGTTCGAGTTCCTCGACCAACGGCCTCAGCCAGTTCGTCAATGGGATCGTGTCATTGTTCAGAAAAAGCAAGTACCTGCCGCGGGCGGCTCGCGCGCCTTGATTGCACGCCGTCGCGAATCCCAGGTTCTCCCGATTGGTGATGATCTGAACGTCGCCCCCCAGGCCGGCAAGGAAACCCGGCGTCCCGTCGGTAGAAGAGTTATCCACCACGATGACTTCGTACTCCGCTCCGCCTGTCACCTGCGCGAGGTTGGCGAGACATTGGCTGGTCAGCTCCAGCTTATTGAAGACCGGGATGATGATGGATACGTCGAAACGTGCGGTGGACCGAGACGCCGAAGAGGCCAGGCCCGGTTGACGGCATTCGTTCGCAGCCGAAGCTTCCAAGACACCGAGATGATAGGCTTTCGTCAGGATGAGCCCATACAGCGGGTACAGCACCGACTTCGTATACCACTGATCGAAGGTCGTCTGGTGAATCCGGAGACGTGCAAGGAATTCGAGCTTCGGCTTTTCCAATTCACGCAGGCCGTCCCGCAGCGATCGCACCATCTCGCCCGTGCATGGTTGACCGGATTGCACCAATTCCCCGACGCCCAAGAGGAGCCGATCGAGCTGCGGATGCTTCCGTGCCAACAACACGGCCATGTGACCGGCCTTCCGCTGGCGCTCGATGAATCCCTCCACCGTCATCTCATGGTGATGACAGGTCACCGCCAATGCGTTGTAATAGAGCTGCATGCCTTGCTTGGCAAGCCGATATCCCAGTTCGGTGTCATCGTAGGCGGGATAGGTAAAGTCGGTATCAAACAGCATCGGCTGTCTGCGCAGAAAACCGCGTTTCAGCGAGACGTTGCTCGTGTAAAACAGGCGGAAATCCGCCTTTCCCTCTTTCGCCTCGTGGAACGCGAACTGCTGCCCGCCTTCCGGCGAAACGAGATAGCGCATGAACGGCGTGACGGCGATCTCCGGAGACCAATCGATGAACCCGAGCATCGCGTCGGTCTCGGCGGGATGCTGTCGATGAAATGCCAGATGTGTTTCCAAAAAGCGCGGCTCCGGCACCATGTCGTCGCCCGTGATGACGATCACGGCGCCCGTGGCCGCTTGAATGCCGCGATTGCGGGCCGCATTGGCTCCCTGATGCGATTGGGATTCGAGGCGCAACGCGAAGGACGATTTGAAGCGACGGACCATATCGACCGTGTCATCGTTCGACCCGTCGTCCACGATGATCACTTCAAACTGGTCATGGAACAAGGTTTGGGATGCAAAGGCCAGCAGCGTTTTTCGCAGGATCGCCCGGCGATTGTACGTGGGAATCACGACACTCAAGGCATACGTCGCGGGTCCCGCGGCCGGAACATCAACTGAACCGGCCCGCGGCGCCGGACGACGCCGCTGTGCTTCCATGGCCTCGCGCTGCCGGACCACGGCATGAATCTGCGCCATCGGTTGTTCCAGCCGATAGGCCCAACGAAGCAGCCCCTCGTAGTGTTGAGTCACTTGGTCCTGTGATGGCCCACCCGGCCGGTTCACGCGGCTGATGAGGGCGAAGCCTTCTTCGAGAAAACGCTTCCCCGCAATCATTTCTTCCCGTGACAGATTGGGCGTATGCATCGGCACCTGATGCCCGCCGTAATCCTTCCATTGAAATGAATCAATCCATCCTTCCCGCACACCTTGTTCATAGAGCGGAGTCCCCGGATAGGGCGTGATGATCGTGACGCCGATCGTGTCCGGCTCGTATTTTCGGATGAGTTCATACGTATCGACAATCGATTCCCTCGTATCCTGCGGCAATCCCACGATCAGCAGGAAATGCAGGCGGATGCCGAGTTGCCTGGCTTTTTCCCGGAGATGGGACAACTTGGGAATCGTCAGTCCCTTCTTGCCTTCCCGATGGTGCATCGTCTGTTCATCGCCCGACTCGACGCCGATCAGAATGCCGACGCAACCGGCGGCGCGCATCTTGTCGAGGACCGTATCGCCCAAACAATCGACCCGGGTTTCACAGACCCATTCCAGTTGCCACCCGGCGGCCACGATTGCATCGCACAAGGCGATGATGCGCTCCTGGTTGAGCGTAAAGGTGGCATCGCGGAAATAGATTTTCCTGAGATGATGCCGCTCGACGATGTCCCGCAATTCCGCCATGATCCGGTCCGCCGACATGGCGCGCCATTTCACGCCTTCAACGAGAGGATACGGGCAGTAGAAGCCGCAGGGATAGGGACAGCCCCGGCTGGTTTGGACGGTCGCCACGGGACTTCCCAGCAGCGGGTAACAATAGCGGTCGTTGGGCAACAGATCCCGTGCGGGAAGCGGCAGCGCGTTGAGATCACGCACCGGTTCGCCTTCGTCACTTTGCAGCCGCGGCCCTCCTCCTTCCATATCCAACCAGGCCGCGCCGCTTCTGGTCCGTCCCTGTACCAGCTCGACGATATTCAGGTCTGCTTCCCCATGAATGACGAGATCGGCCCCGCTCTTGGCCAGCAACGCATGGAGCACCTCGCGATCCCGAACCAGGGTCTTGCCGAAGATTCTGGCGCCCGGATATCCGCGCCGCATGGCCGCCAGAAACGCCGCGTCCTGCTCCAACGTGGGCAACGACGCGCTGGCGATCATCACATCCCATGGCACGCCGTCGAGTTTCGCCAGCACGCCTGCTTGATCCAAGCCCAGCGGATCCGCGTCGAGCAGCTCGACGTCATGGCCGGCCTGTCGAAGGCTCGCCGCCATGATGGCCAAGTCGAGGGGGGGCAAAAGCATGTGCCCGCTCCCGTCGAAGCCCAAGCCTCCGGCCATGCTTCGACTCACCGGCCTGGTCGCGAGGGATGGGCTGTTGATTACTGCGATATGCATGCGGACTCCTGTTTTTTCACCGGCAGTGTGCCGAGCGCCAGCAGCGCCGATTCCGTTCCACCTTGGTGGGCCAACTGGATCGCCTTGTTCAGCCAGTCATAATCCAAGTCCTTCAGCTTGGCTTCGTTTGGGGTTCGGCAGGAACCGCTGAAGGGATCCACCATCGTCAATCCTTTCCGCTCCACTTCCTTCGCGATATTGCTCCCGGGGGTCGGCGTGAAGAAGCTCGTGCTCAAATGAGCCGGCTTGATTGCCCAGACCATCCGGACCGTCTCCATCACTTCCGCTCTGGTTTCCGTCGGGGCGCCGAACATGATGTTGGCCCAGATGTTCACGCCGTATTCCCGGCAGATTTCCGCGGCTCGGAGATTCTCTTCCACGGTCGTTTCCTTTTCGAACATATC
The DNA here is from genome assembly GCA_035698625.1 of Nitrospiraceae bacterium. GTDB lineage: Bacteria > Nitrospirota > Nitrospiria > Nitrospirales > Nitrospiraceae > DASSBQ01. The sequence continues at coordinate 3,637 of DASSBQ010000005.1, read as the reverse complement.
GAGAATCCGCTGGCTGCCGCTTTCGAACCCGATCATCGCCCAGGCCAGGCCCGACTCGGCCATCTCCTTGACCACGTCGGGATACCGGCACATGAGGTCCGCGCGCATCTGACAGATATAGGGCTCGGTGAACCCGGCTGCACGATATTGCCGGCAGAATTCCCTCGTCCACCGGTGATTGATGAAAAACAGGTCGTCGTGAGCCATCCAACTTCTGAACCGAAACCGCTCTTTGAGCAGACGCAGCTCATCGATGACATTCTGCTGGCTGCGCATCTTGACGCGATTCCCGAAAACGGCTCGTTCGGCAGGTTGGCAGAAGTTGCATTTGAACGGGCAGCCGCGTCCCGCATTGGTCGTCACAAACGGCGTGGGCATCCCCGGCGCCATCGGCGTAGCCAGTTCGCCGGTCATATCAAAGAGATCGCGGTCGACCCAGGGAATGTCGTCCAGAGCCGGTCCTTCGCCGATGATGATCCGATCCGCCGGCTGTCCGGCCTCGAGCTTGTCAAGCAGCGCCGGAAAGCTCAGTTCGCCTTCCTGAGTGATGATATGGTCGATCAACTGGTTGGCCGCGACCTGTTGAGTCTGAATGGTCGCGTGAACGCCGCCTAAGACGACGATGGCATCTTCCCGCTCCTCCTTCACAATGCGGATGGCCCGCACGGCATCCGGATAATGCAGGCTCCAGGATGTGAAACCCCAGACCTTCGATGTCCTGGTCCGCACTTCATCCTTGAAATGGTCCCAGTTCTTGAGCCGCCGCAGGTCGATCAAATCCACTTGGTGCCCCCGCGCCTTCGCGGCGGCGCCGATAGAGGCGAGACCATGGTCGATAAAGTTGGCTTCCACGGTCGGCTTCCTTCGGAAGCTGTCGAAGCCGGGCAGCGCAATACCGGGAAACACCAATGTCACATGCATCGAAGACTCCTGGTTATGCAGCTTTCATGGCGGGCAATCCGGGCAGACCGCGCGTCGCACAATACCAGCGCAATGTGGAAGCCAGTCCACGGGTCAGCGACCATCGGGCATAGCGACCGATCGCGTCGCGCAATTTGCTGTTGTCATAACAGCGATGGCAATGAATTGGATCGCCCATCAGCACATAGGCAAAATCCGCCGGCAGCGACGGTGACGCCGCTGAAGAACTCGATGCCGGCTCGCCAAGCGCGCTCAGCTCGCGAGTCACATCCAGGAGCCTGGCTACCCTTCCGACGTAGTCTTCAATCGTGACCGTTTCTTCGCCGGTCAGGTTGTACAAACCCGTCAGGTCTTCATCGATGGCCCGCGCCATGCCGTTGACGAGGTCCGCCACATAGAGGGGCTGCAGGCGGCGCCCGCGGAGCCGCGTCCAGACATTCTGAACGGAAGGGTGATGGAGTAATGCGAGCAGCGTCGGCTCCAGCAGCCAGCCGCTTCCCGGACCGTAGATGTTCCCGATACGCAGAACGAGAACAGCCTTTCCACTCGCCTGCTGCCATTCAGCGACCGCCTCTTCCGCCTTGACTTTGGACAGTCCGTAGTCGGAGACCGGCCGGCAGACCGCTTCTTCTCGCAGCGGTCCTTCTTCGTCGGATCCCAATCCTTGTGCTTCGATACTGCTGGCAACGGTGACATGAGCAGCCTGAATCGCTCCCGCCAGATCGAGCGCCCGCTTGGTGCCGTCCACATTCGCGGCCCAGAGTCCGGGTCCGTTCACCGATACATCGGCCGCCAGATGAATGAACGGTTGACCTTGAGGAAGGTCCGAAAGAGCCGGAAGTCCGTCTCCCCGCGACAGATCGCATGGCAGCACTCGGGCGCCTTGCCGCGCCAATTGCTGTGCGCGCGGGCTGGCGGCATGTCGAGTGAGAATCGTCACGTGGGCACCGCTTGCAAGGAGGGTCGAGCACAAGTGAGAGCCGATGAACCCCGCTCCGCCTGTGACGACGAAATGTTGACGCTTCGCTCGTCCTATCTGCATGACTTATTTATCCTTGATGCGTTGAATGGCTCTGTCGATTCTGTCCGCGGTTGCAATCTAGCAAGACCCACGCCATCGCCATCCGATGAAGAAGGCTCCTATTTCATGCGATTTCAGAGGCGGGGGATTCGGCCGACACGAAGCGGGCCTCCACAATCGGGAAAAAATTGCCGCCTGACTAGGCAACTCGATCAAACCGCAGCACGATTCTGTTCAGGCGCGGCGCATTCTTATTGGAGCAGGAATTAGAGGGCGGACTTCTGCAGCACGCAACATTCGATAGCTTTCCGTACGGTCCCTCCCCATCCGCGATATTCAATGAACTCGCTTCCGGTGAAGACGAACTCGATGCCGATCTCGGTATGGTCGGGAAAATCAGTGAGATTCTTGATAATGCCGTGCAGATTGGAAATATGGCCGACGCCCCGCAACTCGAACTCCAGACGTACGTGGGCGCCGGGCGCCCAGCTCATGATCCTGCCCCGTACTTCGACGCAGCACCCGGTAAAACTGAGGTCATGCATCATGGCGCCGACGATGCGGCCATCGGAGCCGCGTCCGACGGGCCCGCAGTCTTCAATGTTGATCAGGAGCGGCTCCTTTAGCGAGACCCGTGCATGCTTGCGAAGGGCGACTTCCTCAACACTCTGGGGGAAGGCCAGGAAGAGAAACGGGAAGGGCTGGAGTTGCTGGTCCCGGATGACGCTCGGATAGCCGATGAACCGTCCATCGAACATGTACCGAACCAAACAGGAATCGTGGACCTGGCATGCAACCGGTTGTCCAAGATGATACGGCCACTCACAGATTAACCAATCTCCTGCCTTCCACCCCAAGAGGGATGATCCGTACTGCGCATTGCCGCGGTGCTCCCCAAAACATAATTGGAGCGGCAACCCGACGGACAAAAAGGAGGCGGACGACGAAGCAGATGATCCTTGGTCGGTCATACGAGCCGTTGGAGACGGATATGAACGTGCACGAACAGCGTCTGATCAGCTTCATCGGTCACTAAACGAAGATTCTTGAGCGTCGCCCTGGATCGGTCCTGAAACGGCGAGGTTAAGAGGTTAAGAAGCCGCGGCAACGATCCGATACTGTGTTACGCGACATCACGGGCGCATGTGAGGATCGGGCGGCATGCCCCGCGTCCATTCCCATACTCCCCAAAGGAATCCATGGCCGGCACAAAACGCATCAGCATCGCTGCTTTAAAACCAGGCATGTTCGTGGTCGGAATGGACCAGCCTTGGTACAAGACCCCCTTCCTGTTTCATAAGCGGCTGGTCGGCAGCGACGAAGACATCAGCCTGCTCCGGCGCCACGGCATCCAGGAGGTCCTAATCGATACGGCGAAAGGGCTGGATCTGGACGAGGCTCCTGTCGAGCCGCTCTCTCCTCCGCCGCCGAGCCTGACGCCGAAACCGGACCATGCCGCTTCTGCTGAACCCGATCGAGGCCCCGACAAAGCCAGAGCGGCTCGAGCGGCCTACGGAGAAGCCATGAAAGCGCTGGACCGCGTTCTAGACGACTTGGAGGGTGGAAATGCGGCCGCCATCCCCAAACTCAAAACAATCGTGGGAAACATATTGGGGCGCATCATGGATCATCCTCAGTCCATGTTGACCCAGTTTTGTATTCAAAAGATGCAGGAATTAGACCGGACGCTGGCGT
>DASSBQ010000004.1:0-3562 GCA_035698625.1 Nitrospiraceae bacterium | reverse complement strand
AACCGGGTGGTGAAGGGATAGTCCCGGCTGGCGAGGGGCAGCAGCCGATTATCATAGAGTTCCACGATCGCCGGTTGCCACATGATCCACCGTCCCATCGTGTCTTTCTGCTGGGCGATCCGTGCCCCATTCCGATCCAGCACCTCGAATTCCACCGTAAAGTGCCGATCGGGGTCGCCCGTGGGGATCTTATGTCCCGCCCCTGCATTCACCAAAGTGAGAGTAATATTGAAATCTTCTCCCGGCTTCGGGATGGACGGAGTCGCCGCCACTTGAATCGCGACGGCCCGTTTGACCATGTCGGGATCATGTCCGCCCCGCCACAAATGTTGCCGGCCGCGTCTGATCGGACCGTTTTCCGCCACCGGCCGGTCGATCTCCGGCATATGACAACTCTGGCAAATGAATCCCCGTTCCTTCATGAAAAATTTGCCTTCGTACTCGGCGTAGGTCCCGCAAGGGCCGACGTTGTAGAATTGCGCCGGCCCCGACACCACATTGTGGCATCGATAGCAGATCTCGGTCGTCCGGAATGAGGGATCAAATTTCGTGGGGTGCGGGGCCGCAGAATCATCGAACGGACCAAGTATGGCGCCGTCCCGCACATGACACGCGGCGCAAGTCACGCCTTCCTGCTGATACTCGGCATCGAAATCCGGATTGGGTTCCTGATGCGCTTTTTCGACGCGCCCGCGGGGAATGTCCTTCACGAGGGTCGGCTGCTGATTTTCAAGCGGAGTATGGCAGTTCAGGCACACCCAGATATGTTTATCCTTGGTCCAGTATGCATGGAAGAATGGATCCTGATAGGCCTGCGAGTGGATGCTGGTTTTCCACTCCTCGTAGATCTCGCGGTGGCATTGCCCGCATGATTCGGCTTTCAGGCTCGTGAGGCCTTCGGGGACTTTCTGAAACGGGATGGCGCGGGCGTAGTCGGAACGGAGGCCAAAAATGACGACCGGTTTAACTTCCGTGTAATACAGATACACGAGCCCGGCGAGGACGACGACGGCAATGCCAATTTTTATCGCAAGTCGCATGATCGGCCGGTTCTCAATTTTCTACAATGCCCGCTGCTCCGGCGTCACCGGAATGCGCCGTTGTGTCGTCAAGACGACCGACGCTCCGTCAGATGGCGATATAACGTGGAACTTAACGCCAACAGTCCTAAAAATGTGAGCGCAAGCGCCACACGGGGAGAGGCGATTTCCGACAACGAATTGATGCTGCCGAGCTGGCTCCCGGCAAACGTATAGACGAAGCTGCCCGGGATGATGCCCAACGCGGTCGCCGTCACGTAGGTCCGCGTACTGACTCGCGTGAGTCCTGAGAGCAGATTGAGCAGGAAGAAGGGAAAGAGCGGAATCAGTCGCAATGTCAGCAGATAAGCGAAGCCGTTCTTGGCGAACCCCGATTGAAGAGGCGCAAGCCGATCACCGAATTTTCGCTGCACCCATGACTGAAACACATAGCGCGCGGCGAGAAACGCCACTGTCGCTCCCGCCGTTGCGCCGATATTGACGTAGAGCATGCCGAAGACGCTGCCGAACAAAAACCCGCCCATCAGGGTCATGATGGTCGCCCCGGGCAAGGAGCAGGCCGTCTGTATCACATACAGTCCGATAAACAGGACGACGGCAACCGGATAGTATTGCTCGGTGAATTGGAGCAGCCGATCTCGGTGCGCCTTAATCGTGTCCAGCGACAGATAGGTCGTCAAATCAAAATAAATGAAGGCCAGGATGGTCAGAAGCACAAATCCGCCGAGCAAAATCCGTCCCGTGACAGAGGGACCGGCCTGGTCGGTGATGGGAACGGTCGATGGTTCCGGCATGATGTCCTTCAAACTCTGTTATAACAAAAAGATCGCATGAAAGTGTCGGCGGAACAAATGGAGGATACATGCCGTCCGGACGGGCCTGGATAGTCGGCGGGCTCGCACTGGCCATCAGCTATGCCATTGCTTCTCTCACCCCGTTGAATCAATGGATCGGCTTCTGGCTAAGAGGTTCCTTTTATACCGCGTACCAGGTTTTGTTTCTTGGGGCGCTCTGGGTGTGGGGCGCTCTCTTGGCGGCACGTTATCATAAAAGATCGCGTTCCCTTGCCGCAATGGCCATGTGGGGCATCCTGTTCGGATATCTGGCCGGTCTATTCGCACTGCTGTTTCATCCGCTGCTCCAGCAAGACGGGGTGCATTTATTCATGGAATCTCTGCGGATCAGCACGCCGGAAGGAGCGGTCGCAATCCTGTGGTTTCCCATTCGACTGCTCAGTTGGCTCTATGGCGCGATGCTGGGGCTCTTGATACCGCTCGTTGTCCGAATCATCAACCGCTTGTAATGGGAACAGCCATCCATGAAGGGTAAGGAACGCATTCTTTTCAGGGCGATCGTCGCGGCAGTGCTCATTGTGTGCGGGGTGGTTTGGTCGCCTCGGGCTGCCGAAACTGCGTTCATCGCGGAGCGAGTGAGCGACGTGGCCCGCGTGATCGGGCCGGTGCATCAGATGACGGTCACGACGAAGAATTCGGTCGCCACCCTCTACTTCTCCGCTGCTGGAGTGTTACTCCAGCAGGTAATTCGAAATCGTGCCGCTGAGTCCGATGATCCCGGCGAAACAACAGAGTACCGATACGACGAGGAAGGACGCACACTGGGCGAGTACGTGGCGGACCCTGATGGGGAAGTCGTGCCGTTGCGGCTCTATGCCTACAATGACAAGCATCAGCTCTCGGCGGAGGCGGCCTATCATATGTGCCGCACATTCTCTTCTCTGCATGTATACAGATCCGACGAAGAGAATCGAATCATCGAAGATATGCAGTTTGAAAGCCGGCGATTAACGAAGCGGGAATTTCAGTATGCCGACAACTCGAAGATCGCTCGCGTCACCATGCATCGCAACGGACGACCCATGTCGATCACCCACTACACCTATGCCGATGCCGGGCATGTCGCAACCGCGGTATCCGAACAGCCGGACGGTTCGATGGTTAGGCGGCTCTATCGCCACAACGAGCGCGGCCACGTCATTATTCTTGTCGAGACCCACCCGCGCGACTCAGCCCGGGATAAGACTGAGATCACGACATACGAGTACGATGAACCAGGGAATTGGACCAGGCGCACGATCATCAGGGCCGTTAATCCACTCGACGAAGAAGGCCTTCCGTTCGAAGAGCCGGTCGAAGTGGTCGAGCGGGAAATCGTCTATGCCGATTCTTCTGCGCAGTGATCTGTTAGAAAAGCTTTTGCCCCATGTCGGAATAAGGCGGGTGACGACCCGGGAAGACCCCACGTCCCGGACAGTTGGTTGCAATAGCCAGGGCCGTGGCGGGGGAGAAAGTCGCACACCTGGTGAGCTTGTGTAGAGCATGCTTAATGCGCCAGGGTAGGGCGGGTGACGAACGGCGCGCGGTTCAGTTGCGCCATGATGCGTCGGTCTATTGCACCAGTTTGACTAACGGGGTGTCCTCGGGTGCAACTCTAAGGCTGCGATGAAGCAACGCAAGGGTCGTTGCACCCTGTCTGCCTCGGCTATTCGCCGGCAATGGTCGCCA
>DASSBQ010000003.1:0-2503 GCA_035698625.1 Nitrospiraceae bacterium | reverse complement strand
CATCTTTGCCTATTCCGAAAGGAAAAATACGATCGCGGCCAGGAAATATCCCGATGACGTGCCGGCCGCCGTCAAATCGGATCGGGTCACGCGATTGGTCGACTTGCAGAAGCGCATCGCAACCGAGCTGAATCAACGACTGGTCGGCTCTACCGTTGAGGCCCTCGTTGAAGGCGACTCGAAGCGCTCGCACGACCAATGGATGGGACGGACGGACACCAACGTCACGGTCGTCTGGCAAAAATCGGAAGCGATAGTGAGCCCGGGCTTGATCGTTCCCGTCCGGATTGAACGAGCCTCCGCAACCACTCTCTATGGGAAAACATCCTAGGCGGATCCCTTTGGACAATATCAGCCCTGCCGCAGCCGGCTGATAAGAGAGAACAACTTTGTTCACGTTTGACAATTCCCGTCAATTTTCCAACTATGCCGCAGATCGGATGTCCCGCTTGGCACAGTTATCGACACAGTATGTGAACGCGTGGGCCGGCCACATTTTGTTTCATCCCGTCCGCTCCCCAAAGAAGGAACAATTTGACATCTCAACGACTTGCGTTGGTTTTCCGCCCATTTTGTCTGGCGTTCCTCTATGGAGGTCAGACCCGCAGTTTCTCCGTTAGATCCTCTCCATTTTATCTAGAGTCGCTTGAGGCATAAGGGCATAAACCTTGCTTCAACGCGTGACTGCGTCCATTTATTCGAACAGCGCTAACCTTTCGACCCGCTGAGGCCTTCATGAAAACTGAACAACCGCAGGCTCAGGTGCAACAGCAAGACAAGGGAATCAGCCTCGAGACCATGATCGCAGTCGGTGTATTCGGCTGGCTTGCCATCGGCGTCGTGATGATGGGACTCGGCATCTGGTAGAGCGCTGCCCGCGCAGCCGTTGCGTTGCCCCGCCTGTGCTACTGACTCCTTCCGGAGGAATCGTCATGAATCGACTGTCCCCGATGTTCAGGCCATCTCAATTCCCATTCATCGTCATCCTTCTCTGCCAGGGGCTTGTGATCCAAGCTTGTTCGATGGGCTCCTCCGCCGTCCACAGCCGGCAGAAGGTTCCGCAAGCAACCGTCTATTACGAAGAAGTGGCCGATTGGTCATTCGAAGCGGCGCACCCGGCCAGAATCGACCAGGCCATGATCAAGCAGGTCCTTCAAGGAGTGTACGTCAGCGATCGGTCTTCCTCTCACACCAGTTCCGCGGATGGCGGCAAGCCGATGAAAGTATTCAGCGATGAGGATGTAGAGCATCTTGCTCCCCTGCTGGCCCACGCATTGTCGCAAGCGCAACCGGAGTACGTGGTTGCTTTTCGTTTATCCTCATCGGCAGGGTCAGGCTTTGAACCCACCGCGGGCACCTTTTACGTGAAGGATCACCAACTCCACGTCACCTTGACGGCCTATCAAGGGAATCTTGCTACGGAGGATTCTGCTTTCATTGGTGAAGCTGCCGGTTTCCGAACGGTGAGCTTCATCCCGGCATCCGCCGGCCATAGCCAAAAGGCCGACCCGACGATTGCCCTGGGTCAGCGCGGTCTGGTCACCTTGGCGATCGAGTATGACCTGCTGGCCAAGCAGGAGGAGCCGGCCCCCGTGCGGGCTGCCGCCACCGCCGCCACATCGGATCCGAAGATGCCGGAGAGAATTTTGATGGCCAGTGCTTCTTCCGATGATCTCACATCGGCGGACATGGCAACGGGTCAGGAGCCCGAGGCGGTGAAGCGGAAAGAGCAGGAATTGCAGGAATTGAAGGACGCTCAGCAGGCCCTTGCCCGCAAGGACGCCAAAATCGATCGGTTACGGCGCGATCTGGAGTCGATGCGCCAACAATTGGAAGCAAAGGACAAAGAGCTTCGACAAGTGAAAACCAAGCAGACATCCGCCAAGCGCGAAAAACGAGGCAGAGCCGAAGTGGTCATTCGCTAGAGCTCCGCCCCACGAAAGCGACTCACCTCCTATCCCACATCAATCAATTCCTGATTCAATAATACGATTTCGCGCGACAGCGGCTGGCGAAAATTCATGCGGCAGTAACAGGCATAGGTGACGTACGTGTCCTGGAGGCAGTAGAGGCCGATTTCACGCCCCTGCCCCTGCCCCCACATCGCCGCGACTTGCTCGCCGCTTCCGGATTTGGTCTCCACGTTCAGCGCGCGGGCCAGCACGTCGAGCTTCACCCATCCCCGATTGTCCCAATTGCTCCACACCGCCATCGTATCGTAGACCGGTTCGGTCCTGAATTTGGCCAGGTTGATGTCCACGCTCGGCCTGATTTGATGGATGACGGACCGCTTCCTGATAAACGGCAGGTCGAAGCTCAGTCCATTATGCGTGATGAAGAGCCCCGGCCGGTTCTGGCCGAGGTGGGCCCAAAAGAGCCGGAGCAATTCCCGTTCGTTCCCGCCGTACCAGGCGTAGGATCCGCGAGGTTCGAGGCTGTCGGACAGTTCGATGATTCCAATGCAGACAATCCGACTATAGGTCCCGTCGAACGCGCACTTGGC
>DASSBQ010000002.1:0-5760 GCA_035698625.1 Nitrospiraceae bacterium | reverse complement strand
AAGTAAAAGGTCAGCGGCAACATGATCATGCTTCCCGCGTTCATAAGGGCAAAGACGGGTTTTCGGCCGAACCGCTCGGCCAGGATTCCGAAACTGAAGTATCCGACCAACGCACCGGCATTCAGCAGCATGACGGCAATGCTGACGCGTGCGGCCACTGCGGGAGGATCGAGACCACGCAATTCCGGGATTGATTGAACCAAGCTCGGCGTCCAATTTGTGGCGCCCCATAGCCCGAAGACCGCGACAAAAGCCAGACCTGTCGCGGCCCACGTCGAACGGCGAAGATCGCCCTGGAACAATTGGCTGAGATTCGACATCAGTCGGCCCGTGTCGGGTCGTTCTTGTGCCTGCACCTGCTGCCAATGCCGGGATTCGCGCAGCCCCCGGGACATGAGCCAAGCCGATCCCGCCGTCAGCAGTCCGACCGCGAACGCACCACGCCATCCGACGTCCTTCAGGGCCAAGGTCACCGCGGCGGCCAGAAAGAATCCGAATCCCCAGGCCGATTGAAGAAACCCGGCGGCCTTGGCGCGGTCGCGGCCCGCCCATATTTCGGCCACCAAGGCGGCGCCTGCCGCCCAGAGGCCTCCGATGCCGATGCCGGTCAGCAGGCGAAGGCATGCGAGGTGCCACCATTGTTGGGAAAAGGCCGCCAATCCGGTAGAGAGCGCAATCTGGATGGCCGCGATCATCAAGACGTTCTTGCGGCCGATCTTATCGGCCAATGATCCGAGCGCGACCCCTCCGATAGCCCAGCCGATCAGGAAGACGGAAAAAATAATTCCGCCGTACCAACCGACGAGCGATGTCGTGACCGGTGCCGAAGGCCTCCCGGCACTGAGCAACTCCTGCAATGCAGGAGTCAGGACCAGTGAATAGAGCATGACATTCATGGCGCCCAAGACCCAGACAAGCCACGTTATGACCAAGGCCTGAATCTGATACGCAGCGGTTTCTTGCCGATCGGACCATCCCGTGGTCTCGGCGGATCGGCCATGGTAGGGAAACGAGTCCGCCGGCTCGTCGGAGGGAACTCTCATGAAGCCATCAAGGAATCGTGTGAAGCAATCACAATCCGTCCAGAAGGCGGAGATGCACATCGTCAAAGTACGTGACTGCGTCGGATTTGGTCCAGAGGCCGATGCGTCCCTGGTCCCATGTCTGCTCGCAGAGCTGGAAGAGCGGTTCATTGTCATATCGGATCTGCATTTCGCACCCGTGCTGGATGATCCTCAGGCTATGCCACGCAGACGGCGCGATCGGGCGATTGTGATTCTTTACCAAGTGACGGACTCCCTTGACTACGCGGTAGAGACGGATGTTTTGTTCGACCGCGCTTGCTCTCAGCAAATAGTAGTTCCGGTCATCTTGCGCTCTCCAGATCAAGCCGCCGCCGAGATCGGCCTTGCCCGAGACGGCAAGGAACGATACTTCGACATCCACGTTGGCGCTCGTTGTCCCATCGAACAAGACGAGCTTATACGCTTGATCAGAGCCCTTGGAGCCGACCTGGGCCAGTACTTGCGATGCGCTTTTGGCCCGGCTCGTGATCAAAATCTTCCATTCTCCGGCCGGACGCCCATCGAACAGCGTGCCGACCATGAACGTCTCCGGCAAGGTGCCCGGCGCCGTCTCATCGAAAGTCCACTCTTTATCTCGGGGCAGAGCTTCCGCGGCGGGTCGGTTGGTTTGGCCATCCACCAAACACGAGAGAAGGATGGCAGCACAACCGCAACCGATCAGGCGGAGCGTACGGAATCCCGCCATTTTCTCCGGTACACGACCGACCGATTCATTCCGCATGATTGCATCCCGATCAGAGAACCGGACGTGTGTTTCTCGACGTGGGTAGTATAGCGAGAACTACGGCTTGATTGAACTACTGTATGAACCGGGATACGGCCGAGGCGGGACGTTGCTTCAAAGTTTCCTTACTGGGTTTCCAATTCGCGCAATTTGGCTTCTGCCTGCTCGATCCATCGCCGGTTTGCCGGGGTGTCGCGTTCAAGCCGCAAATACTGCTGGAATTCCTGGGCCGCCTCCACCCGCTTGCCCACTTTGGCCAACGCCGTGCCCAAATTGAATCGGATCCCGCCGTCATTGGGTCGCAGGTGAAGTGCCGTGCGAAATTCAGCCACGGCGGCTTCGACGTTGTTGGTTTCCATCATGGCCAGCCCGAGATTGTAGTGGGCATTCACGTCGCTGGGTTGCACTCCGATCGCTGTTTTATACTCGGCGATCGCTCCATCGAGATCTCCCATAGCCTTCAGCGTTACTCCCAGATTGTTGTGCGCATGCACGTCGCCGGGACGCAACCCAAGTACAGTGCGGAATTCTGTGACGGCGCCGTGCAAGTCTCCCGTGGACTTCAGCGCAACCCCGAGATCATTGTGCGCTTTGGCGTCGGCCGGCTTCAGCCGCAAGGCCTCGCGGAACTGGGCGATCGCTTCGTCATGATGACCCTGGTCGAGCAATGTATTGGCGAGGTTCAGATGGGCGGCAAAATAGTTCGGTTCTAACCTCAACGCATGTTTGAACTCATCAATGGCCTGTTCCCGGTCTCCTTTGAACACAAACGCAACGCCGAGATCGTTATGTTGCATCGCTTCTGCCGCCCTGTCCCCGATAGGCTGAGTCTTGTCAAATGAGGAAATGATTTCCGTGTCCCAGGCCGGCGGCGTCACCGGCTCACCGCCGGGAGCTGATGCGCCGGACGGACCGGCCGGTTCCGCAGCGAAGCAGACGGGCGGCCTCCAACTCACGAACAAAATGACGATTAGCAATACGATTCGAAAGCCCATACCTTGTTTGGTGACCGAATGAAAGTTATCCGATTCTGCGACAGACTCACTTATCGCTAACGGCATAGAAATTCAAGCTAAAATCGCCATGCCGGGAATGAGAGACGCTGAAACACTCGTTGGCTCGATAGGCGTGTCGCATGTCGAAGACGATCGAAGATGCCATATGTCCCATTCGGAATGCGTGAAGCGCGGTCATAGGGGGCGTCAGCCATTCCGCGCACGCAATCTGTGTTCCACGTAAAGGGCCCATGATGCATGATCCGTTTAGTGTGCAGGAGTGATCTGTGCGGCCTGTGCGAATGTTCTCGTGACGAGAGATGCCGGTGATGCCGGAGCGGCGATTATACGTCGGCCCATCGTTTGCACATGGAAGTTGAAGAATTCTTGGTGAAACTCTTCAAGGAGGAAGTCCTATGGATGACCTCGGCTTTCCCTTCTGGCTTCGCGCGACGCACTTCATCAACTTGTTTTGCATGTTCCTATTGATCAGGAGCGGCATTCAGATTCTGGCCGATCACCCCAAACTGTACTGGAACGACGATGCAAGACCGGGAAGTGAATGGATCAAATTCGGCAAAAAAATTATGCCGAAGGATCGGCTCTGGACGTCGATGGACGAGGCCGAAACGGTCAATTCGATTATCGCGTTGCCGGGCGGTCATCACAATCTCGGCGCCGGACGGCGCTGGCATTTCTTGACAATTCTCGTGTGGGTGATCAACGGACTCGTCTATGTGAGTCTGCTCTTTGCGACCGGTCAATGGCGGCGACTGATTCCCACGAGTTGGGATATCTTGCCGGCCGCATTGGACAGTGCGGTGACCTACGCGACATTTCATATCCCTCCCGAAACCGCCTTTCATCCCTACGATCCGCTCCAGCAACTCACCTACGCGGCGATCGTATTTCTCGTGGCGCCAATGATGATCCTCACCGGACTGTGCATGTCGCCGGCTTTCATCGCTCGGTTTCCCTGGTATCCGACGTTGTTCGGGGGGCGCCAGGTGGCCCGCAGCCTCCACTTTCTCGGGCTGGTCGTCCTCTTGAGCTACATCATCGTCCATGTAACGCTCGTGCTGGTGGTGCATTTCTTCAACAATATCGGAAACATGGTGTTTGGCGACCCGCATTTTTATCCCGAAATAGCCGCTGCCATCGCGGCGCTCGGCCTCGTGGGTGTTTTGGTCTTCCATATCGTAGCCACGCGGTGGACACTTGGTCATCAGCGGACATTCCAAGTTATGGGCGACCGCATCCTCGAACCGGTGTTGCGCTTCCTGTTCGGGCGGCTTCGCTCCCGCCAGCGCTATGCCGTGTCGGCTATTACGCCTCATTTTCGAGTGAACGGCTATCCGCCCGTAAGTTCGGAATACCGGGATCTCGCCGACCGAGGATTCGATGGCTGGGCACTTAAGATCTGTGGATTGGTCGAGTGTCCTCTCAGTTTGTCACTCGACGACTTGAGACAATTGCCGAAGCAGGAACAGATTACCAAGCACAACTGCATCCAGGGATGGTCCGGTGTGGCGGAATGGGGTGGCGTGCCGATGCACGCGGTGATGAGTCGGTGCCACCCTCTTTCTCGTGCGCGCTATGTCGCCTTCCACGCTTTTATGCAGGAGGAGTACGCTCCGAATTCGTATTACGAAGTCCTGACACTTGACGAGGTGCTGGGTCCTCAAACGATTCTTGCGTACGAGATGAACTGGAAGGCGTTGCCCACGGAACATGGGGCGCCCTGCCGGCTGCGGGTCGAAACCAAGACCGGGTACAAGATGGTGAAGTATTTGAAAGTTGTAGAATTCATCGATGACGTAGGTCGGGTTGGACAAGGGTATGGCGGGTACCGGGAAGATCACCAATTTTATGACAAGGTGGCATCGATTTAGGAACGCTCGTGCGGAAAAGTTGTCTTCAACAGGACACAAAGTCCGACGTTGCAGAACGGTTGGTGCATCGCCTGGAGTCACATCACGATAATCAGAAGGGATCGGGCCGGGGACGGGTCGCGCGCCATCACTATCCCTGAAACGCGGCTATCTGAATAATTTGTCGGTCCGGTAGGCGACGGAGACCATCGGGCATTTCATGCGCATCGAAGACTATGCGTTGATTGGCGATACGCACACGACGGCCTTGGTCGGAAGCAATGGCTCCATCGATTGGTTATGTCTCCCGCGATTTGATTCGGCTGCGTGCTTTGCGGCACTGCTTGGCAATGAAAGGCACGGACATTGGCTTCTAAGTCCCGCCGAACCAGCTTACCGCACGAATCGTAGGTATCGAGGCGACACGCTCATCCTGGAGACCGATTTCGAAACTGATGGCGGAGCCGTACGCCTCATTGATTGCATGCCTATGCGTCAAGATTACCCCACGGTCGTGCGCTCGATCGAAGGACTTCATGGAACTGTCCGCATGCGCATGCAGCTGGCCATTCGCTTTGATTACGGCTCAGTGGTGCCATGGGTCCAGAGGCGCCCCTGCGGACTCCACTTCATCGCGGGGCCGGATGCAGTATGCTTATCCATGCCTGTCGCAACCTACGGGAAGAACTTCACCACCCTGGCCGATTTTTCCGTGCGGAGGGGGGATCGAGTGCCGTTTGTGTTGATATGGCACCCCTCCCATGACCCCGAACCGTCTGTGCCCGACGCCGAGCAAGTTCTCAACGAGACGACGGCTTGGTGGCGCCAGTGGACATCCCACTGTAATCCCGATGGAGAATGGCGGGAAGCAGTGGTGCGATCGCTGATTACACTAAAGGCACTCATCTACCAGCCGACCGGTGGTATCGTGGCGGCTCCGACCACCTCCTTGCCGGAACGTCTGGGCGGTGTCCGGAACTGGGATTACCGGTATTGTTGGCTCCGCGACGCCACGTACACGCTCTATGCTCTCTTGACGGCCGGATACAAAAAGGAAGCTGCGGCATGGAGAGATTGGCTCGTTA
>DASSBQ010000001.1:0-8092 GCA_035698625.1 Nitrospiraceae bacterium | reverse complement strand
ATTTCGAACGGTTAGTCCGCACGCCCGACGTCTACAATGCGAAACAGGACATCTGCCTCAGGCTGGCCTACCGAAACGTGCCCGGCGCCGAGAATCCGGTGCAATTTTGCTCGGAATGGATCAATCTGGCCGATTCGAGCGGCAAGACGCATACCTTCCAGAAAGAAACCGAAATCAAACAGGGCGCGGACGGAAAATTCTACCTGGACTACGGGCCGCTGGTGGATTATCGTCTCTTTGTCGTGGTGGCCTTCGTGGTCATCATCGTAGTGTTCGGGATCCTGCTGAAACGGCACTTGGTCAACCGCTATCGCATCAAACTGGA
Organism: Nitrospiraceae bacterium; assembly: GCA_035698625.1. Taxonomy (GTDB): domain Bacteria; phylum Nitrospirota; class Nitrospiria; order Nitrospirales; family Nitrospiraceae; genus DASSBQ01. The sequence goes on along the minus strand of DASSBQ010000001.1, from coordinate 7,767 downwards.
AACGGCCGCGCAGCAGTCGTCGGCGCTTCATTAAATTAGAAAGCTATTGAAAGACACCTGGTCAAAGCTGGGAAATCGATGCCCGAATATATCGGGTGCGACGATGAGACAGCGCAGGATGCTCAAAAAGGACTTAGTCACACCCGCCCAGCCCCGGCGTGCCGAGACACGCCTTTCCACGGGCGGCCGCAGCTAGCGAAGAGGCGAGGCGTACTCTGCTCTGTACGTTGAGCCTTTGAGCGTGGCGAGAACAAAGCTGAAGGACTTTTTCAACATCCGGCGAGAAGGAGAGGACAGCGTGGGTAAAAAATACGTCTACTACTTTGGGGATGGAAAGGCGGAGGGCGCGGGCGGCATGAAGGAATTGCTCGGCGGGAAGGGAGCCGGGCTTGCCGAAATGACGAATCTTGAAATCTCCGTCCCGGCCGGCTTCACGATTTCTACCGAAGCCTGCGTCGAATATTACAAACGCGGCAAGGCCTTTCCTCCGGGCATGATGGAAGAAGCGCTCCAAGCGCTGAAGCGGGTCGAGCGATCCATGGGCGCCGGATTCGGCGACGCGGATAACCCGTTGCTGGTGTCGGTCCGTTCCGGGGCGCGGGCGTCGATGCCGGGCATGATGGACACCGTGCTCAACGTCGGGCTCACGACGAAGACGGTACAAGGGCTGGCGGCCAAGACGCGGAACGAGCGCTTTGCGCAAGACAGCTATCGCCGGTTCATCGGCATGTTCGGCAGCATTGTCATGGGAGTCAACCGCGAGCATTTCGAAGACATCTTGAAACACAAAAAGCAGGACTTGGGCGTGACGCAGGACACTCATTTGGACGCCAAGGCCCTGAAGGAATTGGTCGTGAGCTTCAAGGAATTGGTCAAGGAAGAGACCAAGCGGGAATTTCCCGACGAGCCGCTGGAACAGCTTCGCATGGCGATCAATGCGGTGTTCTCCTCCTGGTATGGGGCGCGCGCGGTGACGTATCGCCGGTTATACGATATCCCCGATTCCTGGGGCACGGCGGTCAACGTCGTGGCCATGGTGTTCGGCAACATGGGAGAGACCAGCGGCACCGGGGTGGCCTTTACTCGCGATCCGGCCACGGGAGCCAAGAATTTCTTCGGCGAGTGTTTGATGAATGCGCAAGGCGAAGACGTGGTCGCGGGAATCCGCACGCCATTGCCCGTGGTCCAACTCGCCAAGACCGTGCCCGCCGCCTATAAAGACCTCGAGACGACCTATAAGAAGCTGGAACGGCACTATCGTGACATGCTGGACCTGGAGTTCACCATTCAGGAAGGCAAGCTGTACATGCTGCAAACCCGCGTGGGCAAGCGGACGGGGATTGCCGCCGTGCGCATTGCGGTCGAGATGGTGAAGGAGGGAGTCATCTCCCGGAAAGAGGCGTTGCAGCGGATCGCTCCGGACCAGATCGCCCAATATCTCTACCCCATTTTCGACGCAAAGGAAGAGGCGCATTGTCATCCGCTGGGGAAGGGACTGCCGGCCGGACCGGGCGCCGCGGCGGGAAAGATTGCGCTGACCCCCGAACACGCGGTTGAAATGAAAGAAGCCGGCAATCGGGTCGTCCTGGTGCGGCAGGAGACCAGCCCGGACGATATTCACGGCATGAATGCGGCGCTGGGATTTCTGACGGCCCGGGGCGGCATGACCTCCCATGCGGCGGTGGTCGCCCGCCAGATGGGCAAGGTCTGCGTGGCCGGCTGCGACGCGGTTGAAGTTCTCGACGCGCAATCGGTGCGAATCGGCACGCAAGTCTTCCGCGAAGGCGATTTCCTGTCGATCAACGGCACGACGGGGAACGTGTATGGCGGGGACATCCCGGTGGTGGAGTCGGAAGTGATTCAGGTGCTTCAAGGAAAATTGGAGGTCGCCAAGTCGGAGAAGTTCCAATTGTTTGATCAGGTATTGAAATGGGCGGACGACGTGCGCCGCCTCAAGGTGCGAGCCAACGCCGACGTGCCGGATCAAGCCCGTATCGCCCGCGGGTTCGGAGCGGAAGGGATCGGGCTCTGCCGGACCGAACATATGTTTTTCGCCGAGGACCGCATTCCGATCATGCAGAAGATGATCCTGGCCAAGAAACGCGAAGAGCGGGAAAAGTATCTCGAACAACTCTTGCCGCTGCAGAAGCAGGATTTCATCGGCCTCTACCGCGAGATGAAGGGATATCCCGTGACGATCCGCCTGCTCGATCCGCCGCTCCATGAGTTTCTCCCGAAGCGGGAAGAACTCATGGTTGAGATTGCCCAACTCGAGTTGACCGGCGGAACTCAAGCGGTCATCGAAGAGAAAAAGCGGCTGCTGGCCCGTGTCGAGGAATTGCACGAGTTCAACCCGATGCTGGGACTCCGCGGATGCCGACTGGGCATTACCATGCCGGAGATCACGCGCATGCAGGCGCGCGCCATCATGGAAGCCGCGTGCGAATTCGCCAAAGACGGCAAAAAGATCGTGCCTGAGATCATGATCCCGCTGGTCGGCATGGTGTCGGAAATGAAAGCTCAAAAGGACCTTATCCGTGAAGTCGCCCAGGAAACCATGAAGCGATGCAACCAAAAGCTCTCGTACCTCGTCGGCACGATGATTGAGCTGCCGCGAGCCGCCGTGACGGCCGACCGCATTGCGCAGGAAGCGGAATTCTTTTCCTTCGGCACCAACGACCTGACCCAGACGACCTTCGGCTTCTCGCGCGATGATGCGGCCAAATTTGTGGATTATTACAAGTCGGTGGACATTCTGGACAGCGACCCTTTCGCAACTCTGGATCGGGAGGGAGTCGGCACGCTCATGCGGACAGCCATCGCCGGGGGACGAAAGACGAGGCCGGATATCAAGCTCGGCATCTGCGGCGAACATGGCGGCGATCCCTCGTCCGTTGAATTCTGCCACCAACTCGGGTTGGATTATGTGAGCTGTTCTCCCTACCGTGTCCCGATCGCCAGATTGGCGGCCGCTCATGCGGCGTTGGCCGAAGAAGAAAGCAAGAAAGCCAAGCCCGCCGCGAAAGCCAGCACCCACTCCAGTCGAAAAACAACCCGAACCGTCGCCAGATCCCGGAGTCGGTCGGCTCGCAAAAAGCGGTGAGTCAGCCCAATCGTGACGAGCAGTACATGTCGCTGGCTCTTCGCCTGGCGGCGAAGGGCCGGGGCCGTACGAGCCCGAACCCCATGGTCGGGGCGGTCGTTGTGGCTGGCGCACGGATTGTCGGACAAGGCTATCACCGTCGGGCGGGCGGCCCGCATGCGGAAGTCTTCGCATTACGGCAAGCCGGCAAGCGCGCGGCCGGCGCGACACTGTATGTCACGCTGGAGCCTTGCGGCCATATCAATAAACGAACGCCGCCTTGCGTTCCCCTCATTCTAGAATCCGGCGTCCGCCGGGTCGTCATCGCTCAGATTGACCCCAATCCGCTGGTGGGCGGACGAGGCATCCGCGAATTGAAAGCCGCCGGGCTGCACGTCGAAGTCGGATGCTGCTGCGCGCGGCAGGCGCGGCGCCTCAACGTCGTCTATTCGCATTGGATGAGAACGGGCCGGCCCTTCGTCATAATGAAGGCCGGCATGACGCTCGATGGAAAGATTGCGACCGCGTCCGGCGAATCCCAGTGGATCACCGGCCAAGCGGCCCGCCGGGACGCGCATCGATTGCGGTCACAGGTCGACGCGGTACTCATAGGAATCGGCACGGTGTTGCGGGATGATCCTGCTCTTACGGCGCGGGTCTCCGATCAGCCGCGTCGCTTGGCGCCCCGCCAGCCGATCCGCATTGTGCTGGACAGCCGGCTGCATATTCCGCTCAAGGCACGAGTTCTGAGCGGATTGCAAGAGGCTCACACTGTAATTGCCACCAGCAAAACGGCGCCAGTTCGAAAGATCCGTCTGCTCCGCCGGCGGGGCATTGATGTGCTGGTGCTTCCCGAGAGGAATGGACAGGTCTCCCTTCCTGCTCTCTGCCGGCAGCTTGGACGGCTGCGGATCACCAGTCTGCTTGTCGAAGGCGGCAGCACGGTGAATGCCTCGTTGATTCGAAACAACTTGCCCGATCGTGTGGTGCTCTATGTCGCCCCGCTGCTGTTGGGAGGGGAGGATGCCAAGGGATTGATCGGTGGGCTCTCACCAAAGCATCTGCGAGAGAGCGTAGTCCTCGAGGGAGTCACCATTCGCCAAGCGGGACATGATATGGTGATAGAGGCGGATGTTCACCATCTAAGTACTCGCTGATGCACTGCTTTCGCGCATGGCACATCTCCTCGAGAACCCGTCAGGCCATCGGGCTCATGTTCTCGTTCTTGCTCTGGGCCGCGGTGCCGCTGACGGCCTCGGCCGAGGACCAGGCGGCCGGGAATCATTCCGCCGAATTGGTGTGGGACTACTTGACGACGGAGGACAGCGATCGCGCCCGCGGCCTGCTTCCCCAAATCGAGGAGCGGTTTGCCGGCGATCTGGCCGCACTGGAGCGCACCATCCGGGAGGGACGGCCGTACCGTCCCCAGCCGGTCGGGATCTTCCTTGACGAGCGCATCGTCCTGCGCAATCGACCCTACCAGTTCAGTCTATACGTGCCGGAATCCTATCGCTCTTCCGAATCCTACGGGATGGTCGTGTGCCTTCATGGGGCCGGTTTTTCGGGAGATGCGTATATCGAACGATGGCAGGCCCGCCTCAATGATCGCTACATTCTTGTCTGCCCCTCCTATCCGATGGGCGCGTGGTATACCAGGCGGGCGGAGGACTTGGTGCTGGCGGTTATTCGCGAGGTGGAGCGGCGATACCACGTCGATCCCGACAGAGTCTTTCTCACCGGCATGTCGAACGGCGGCATCGGCGCCTGGCTGATCGGCATGCATCATGCGCCCTTGTTTGCCGGCATCGCGCCGATGGCAAGCGGCTTGGATGACGTGCTCTATCCGTTTCTGGAGAATTTGCGCTCCACTCCCGCGTACATTATTCATGGATCGAAGGACAACGTGATGCCGGTGGAGCTCAGCCGAAAACTCGACAAGGAATTGGATCATCTCGGCTATGCGCATGTCTACCGGGAACACGACCAGGTTCATCCGATGGCAGGAGGCCATTTCTTTCCGCGGGAAGAATTGCCCGCCCTGATCCGGTGGTTCGATACGCAGCACCGCAGTCCAATCCCGCCTGCGCTGACGGTCGTGCGCGACGCCAGCCATCTGATGCCGTTCAGCTGGGTCCGGATTGACGCAACCGATCGGATCGCCTCGTTCTCTGAAGATCTGGTGGACAAGCACGACGAGGATATCCGTGCCAGGAGCTATGCGAGATTGCGCGTGGAGATTACCGCTCCGAATCGCATCGACGTGCAGACCGACCACGTCAGACAGTACACCTTGTTTCTGAACGGCGCCTTGGTGGACGTGACCCAACCGGTGCGCGTGACGACCAACGGGGTGCTGTCCTATGACGGTCCGGTCTCGCCGACGATAGACACCCTCCTCAAGCAATCCCGTCTGAGGAAGGACCCCCGGCAACTCTTCCCGATTCAACTTACGCTGCCCGTGCGCGAGCCACCCTCGTGAACGCCCGGCCGTTGTATCCTCACGTATTGGCGGTCGCGATTGGATTTGCCGGGGGAATCGAAGCTGCCGGCGTGGAATCGGATCATGTCTGCGGGTTAGCGTCCGCGCATGCGGGCGTCACGTTTCCCGTGGAGCGGGTGGAGCGTGCATGGGCGTGCCGTCTACAGCCGATCGTAAGCAATTACACTACGGCGAACAAAATCGGGCCGATTCGAACCTCATTGCCTGAGGAGGTCTACGATTATTTGCTGGATCATCCTCCCATGGCCGCGCACCTGGTGAATCGTCTCGACATCGGGCTCTACAAAGCCGAGGCCAGGGCGCTGAACGTCTTTTGGGGCACCGACGGTGAAGGCACCGAAGGCGTGGTCCGATTGGTCTATCGCGATCAGCGCACCCGGATCTACTATTTGGAAGGCCGCCATGACGGGACATTCTTGCCGCCGGTGACCGGAAAGGCCGTGGCCTTGTTCCGCATACAGCCGGTGCCGCAACCGAAAGGAAATGAAGCGGTGGACACGACGGTCGTCGCCTACCTCAAGCTGGATAATCGCGTTCTCTCGGGCGTGATGTCGCTCCTCCGGCCGCTGATCGGCAACGTCATCTCCCGCCAGTTCATGAAAGCGTTCCACGCAGCGGACCGCTTGAGCGAGCTGATGCGGCAAGATCCCGATCGAGTGTTGTTCGAAGCCGCCGACGCTCCGTCATTGCCGGCCGATGAGGTCGCGTTCTTGTCACGCGCCTTGTCGAATCTTCGATTCACCGCCCCCATAACCGAAACCAAGCAACCGCTCCCATGACCACGTCCCGCAGCTTCGTGCTTCTGTGCGCCATCGGCATCTTCTGCTTTATCAGCTATAACTTGGTTCGCATGCCGGTGCTGGCGCTGTTCGCCGAATCGCTCGGCGCAAGCCCGGAACGTATTGGTCTCATTGTCTCGGTCTCGACTCTGACGGGAGTATTCCTCAAGTTGCCGTCAGGCGCGTTGTCCGACATTTACGGCCGGCGCCTGCTGCTCCATGTGGGAGTCGTGGCTTTCGGCCTGCCGCCGTTCGTGTATCCCTTCGTGTCCGACCTCAACGTCCTGACCGGGCTGCGGTTTGTCCATGGCTTGGCCACGGCGATCTTCGCGCCCAGCGCCCTCGCAACGGTGGCAGAACTGTATCAAGAGCGACGGGGCGCCGCGTTGGGCACCTATACCGCCTGCACCCAATCGGGGGCGCTGCTGGGGCCGTTTCTCGGCGGCTGGCTGGTGTACCAGGCCGGCTTCACGTCCGCGTTTGTCACGGCGGGCGTATTCGGCTGTCTGGCGCTCGTCATGTTTTTCAGCTTGCGGCTCAATCCCGCTCCGCCGGCGGTCAAGGAGAAGGGGCCGGCCGCCGTGTTGGCGGACATGTGGAAAGGGTTCGCTGCCGTCGCGCGCAACCGCAAGGTCCTAATCACCAGTTCGACCGACGCAGCCAAGATGATTGCGAACGGCGCGCTGATGGCCTTTCTGCCCCTGTATGGTGTCTCGGTCGGACTCAATCCGGGAGAGGTGGGATTGCTGTTCAGCATTCAGGCCGTTACATCGTTCCTGTCGAAACCCGTCATGGGTCGGGTTTCCGATCGGGTCGGACGACAGCCGTTGATTCTCGTGGGATTGATGATTTGCGCGGGGACATTCGTCATGATTGCGCAGGTGGCTGCCTTCCCGTTATTGCTTGTGTTGTCCTCCGGATTCGGATTTGGGGAAGCGGTGGTGTCGTCGTCTTCATCCGCGCTGGTTGCCGACAGCTCCGAATTCAAACGGCTCGGCGCGGGGATGGGCATGCAAGGGACGATCATGGACATCGGGCATGCCAGCGGGCCGTTGCTGGCCGGGCTGCTGATCGCTCATCTCAATTACCAGGCGGCATTTGGAATTATCGCCGGCATTCAAGTCATCGCGGCGGCAGTGTTCTGGTGGACCATGGGGAGAACCGGACGGTGATGCTATAATGCGCGCGTGCGGCGTGCATAGTCATTAATTCCGATAGTCTTCACGAAACATGGATCGTCAATTCGAGAGCGGGGATATTGTCGTTGGGGTGCTGGCTGCGGCGGGGGTCATTGTGCTCATCGTCGTGTTTGTCTGGGTCTTTCGCCAGGTCATGTCGCGCGACGGCGAATAAATCTGTAGATGACATTGTTATGAGCGGTCTCGGCTGACGAACGGCGCGCGGTC